>CAYXDZ010000233.1:0-5891 GCA_964463815.1 uncultured Verrucomicrobiota bacterium
ATTGTTCGCCCGGCGACAGTTGAGCAGGTTGCCGTAGGCGGCCGCCGTGCCATTTGCGCAGGTATGCCACAGGCCGGCCGCGCCGGTGGCGATCGCAAAGTAAACGCTCGATCCCGGCGCACAGGAAATGCCCAGGCCGATCGACCCCATGGCCACGCTCTCATCACAGCCATCCGGATTCAGACTGCAATCGCGCCCACCGCGCACAAACGTGTTGAACAGTCCCCCGAGGCAATTGGAAAGCGGATTGGGAACATAGAAGGCCACCCCGTCCTGAAAGCAGTCGTTCGCGGATACGAACGCGAGATCAAACTCCTGCTGACAGGGATCCGATTCATCCGCAGGCACCGCCTCGCCCCCCCGGGTTTCGGTGCCGGGCGCCATCCCGTGCCAGCCGGGCTGGCGGATGCCCACGCCGGGGGCGGTTTCGATGAACAAACCGTCGCTGGTCACAAACGCCGGCCCCTGCAATTCCCAGCGGCCGGTGTCGTGGTTGAAGCTCCAGAGCGCAGTGCGCGCACCCGGCGGCAGCACTTCGCCGGTATTCGGGTCCGGCAGGTTGGGAAATCGGATGGGCACCGGCTGGTCGAAATTCATGGGGCCATCGGTCTGCACGGTGATGACCAAGGGGAAGTTCAACCCTTCAGGGAGCGGCTCGGGCAGGCGGTCCGGCGGCACCGGGGCCAGGCCCACGCGCCCGCCGCGGACCCCGTTGTCGGCGAAGAGCGAGTTGGGCGGCACGATGATCGACACGCCCGCCAGCGCCGGATTGCCGGCAGCGACGGCGGGCGGAATGGTGACCGTGGTCGGTTGCGAGGCGCTGACGGGTTGCAGAGCCTCCGCCGAAATGAGCGGCAGAAAGATTTCGCCACTGCCCCCCGCGAGATTGTCGTTGCGACCGGGGACGGCTTCCCACGCCTTGCCCACGAAGGGATAGTATGCGCCGTTCGGCCACTGACTGCCCACGGCGGTGCGGCCATCGACATGCACAAAAAAACGGCCGGAGGGGGATGGCTCAAGGCGGAAGAAGCCATTCGCGTCCGTCGTGGTGCGCAGCGTCTCCTCCTGGCCGTCAACAGTGATGGTGACATTCGCCAGCGGGACATTGCCGCTGCCGTTGGATTCGGAGGCATAGACATGACCGATGACGGCCGTGCCAGCCAGGGCCGTGGTGCTCGCCGTCAAAAAGCTGAACGCTGCGCTGCCTCCGGGGATGCCATCGTTGTCAGCGTCGAGTTGTTGCCCGAGCGAATCCAAGAGCCCCGCGCCATCGAAGACCACCCGCACGCGCGCCGCCGCCGGAAGATTCTCGAGGTAGAACAACGTCGCGGTCTGTCGGTCGGCCGACAATTCGACGCGCGACAGCATGCGGCGGCCGCCGAACTCCGCGTAGAAGCGATCGACCGTGATTACGCTACCCACCGCCAACGGCCGGTCGAAACGCAGGATGGTTTCGCGCGTCACGGCGACGCCGGATTCGCCCGGGGCCGGCGAGGCGGCGACGATGCCCGTCAACCCATCGCTGCGAAGACGCAGAAACCGGGCCTCCCCCAAGGGGTCCAGGGTCACGACTTGCAGCGCGCCGTTTGGCACCGGGGCGGCCGTCACCGGGTTCCAATCCGCGTTGGGTCCGAGCGCGGGGCTGGCCTCCAGGATGACCGTACCGGCGGCCTCCGGCCAGGTGAGTTGAAGCTGGCCACCGGGAGCGCGGTTGATGGAGATGGCGGGAGGTTCGGCGGCTCGCGTGATGGGCAGACCAAGCGCGAGGGCAAGGATGAGAAGGTTGAGACCTGCCTGCCGGGAACGACTCGTGAGCAACATAGAATGGATTGTGTACAAAAACCCTGATCGATTGCCGCAACTGCGTAAATGGTTTTCAGCGGGCGGAGGAAAGAAATTTCCAAGGCCTCGGCAAAACGTGCGCAGCTAATTTGAAAAGCCCCCCGCCGCCGCCCCCCCCGGGAAACCGCCCGCGCCCGCTCAAGGCGCGTGCTCGCGGAGACGGTAAAATCGCGAGTCCTGGCTGGAAGCCCCCGGGTCGGCCAGGACCACGCCCCCCACCACGGCATTATTGGTGGAGATCGGCTGCCAGTGTTCAAAGTCAGCAGTGAACTCCAACACATAGGCCCGGCCGATCAACCCGTGAAACCGAATTTTCGGCAAGCCCGTTTGGGCCGCCACCACCCCAACCGACGGCAGGCCGCTGTGGGGCAGCAGAAAATTCGCGCTGACGTAATCCCCTATCCTGCCGCCAGCGGTCTTGCCGTGAACATTGTCGAAGCTGAAATGAAACCCGCCATAGATGCGGCTCATGCCCACTTCGTCCGCACAAGCCGCCAGACTGTCGAAGGAACGAAAAACTCCATGCACGGTGTCGGACGAAGTGGTGAAGCTGATCGCATCCGTCCCGTAAAAATGTGTGAGCACCTGCGAACTCGCCTTGCTAAAAGTGCTGTGGCCGCTCGGGTAAGCCGGGAATGGCGGGGCCGGCAGATATTGCTGCCAGGCCGGGTCCGCCTCGGTGAGCGGATTGCCGTCCTCCTCGGCGCGCTGGATGGCCGTCACCGGCCGCCAGAGGTTGTGAGCGTATTTGCTCTCCCAACACAGGATCGCCGCGTCCGCCTGGGCGAGACTGATCAGGGCAAACAACCGTGCGTTTTCCGCCAGCGTATTCCCCCGATCCCGTGCGATCGTGGCGGCGATTTCATGCCAGTGGCCGGGCGGCATGGCGGTATAACTGAAATCCGACCAATACCGTGCAATGAGCCCCTGCTCCTCCGTCCGCAGGGTACTGTCAAGGCCGCCCATGGCTTTGATCTCGTTGACGGCGGCGGCGTATTCCACACTGTCGAGCGCCGGTGGTGGGGGCGGCAGGAACGGCTCCAGGCCAGGCAGGCAAAAGGGCGTCACATACCGCCAGTGCGGCGTCAACGGAGGGCGAAAGAAGGGCGGCGTCCGCCGCCATTGACCGGGCGCATCGCTGGGGATGTAGGGAACTTCGGTCGAGGAACCGTCGGCCGAACGGCTCGCCAGGGTGAACTGGGCAACCTGCCGGCCCAGCTCAAGTCCCTGCGCGGTCGCTTCCGTGTTGGGAGTGCCCGTCAGCCAGAGGCTGTAGAGTTCGTCCGCAGGCGCGGCGAAGGTTTGATACAACACCTTGGTCACCTCGTAGGCGGCACCAACCGCCGCCGCTTCCACCGAAGTTCCCGGTGCTGCCGCCTGTTCAAACCGGTAGGGTTGATGCGTCCGCAAGATGGAGTTCACCGAGTCATAAACCGCCGTGTGCATTATCGCCAGGTTCCGGGAACTCACCGTGGGCGCGCTGTTGTCCGCCCGGATGGCGTCGAGCATCAGCGCGTTCCAATCCAGCACGACATCCGCGCGCGCCGCCGACATCGCGAACAGCAACGCGAACATGATCGCACCGCAGCAACCGGCTCGTGGGGGCAAACAATTCCAGGGCATTCGCAAAAAAGTGCCTGCCCTGATCGGCACGGTTGGCTGAAGCTTGGTGGCCGGCACGGCGGCATCCTAGTCAGACCATTCCGGTCTGCAAGCCACACCCACCGCCCCAGCAACTTCAACCGGCTGTTCCTGTTTGAAATCGAAGCAAGAGGTGCCGGCCCGCCGGTCACGGCTTCACGCCCGGGCCGGTCGCACACCGCGAAATTCCGAGGGCCGCCAGCCAATCCACTTCTTGAACGTGGTCGAGAACACGAACGGGTTTTCGTAACCGACGGCGGCGGCGATTGATGTGACCTTGTCGTCGGTGGTCGCCAGCAGTTCGCCGGCGCGTTGCATCCGAAGATAGGTCACCTGTTGGCGCGGGCTGCGGCCAAGCTGCTGTTTGCAGAGCCGTCGCAGATGCTCCGCGCTGAGATGACTGGCCCGCGCCAGCGCCGGCAGCGTCCAGCGCCGGGACAGCTCGCGCCCCACGAGTTCCCACAAATGCCAGAGCCGGTCGTCGCCCCGCAAGGGTTGGGCGAAACGCATCACGTAGGATTGAATCAGCTCGACCCAGTGGTGCATCAGTGCGGGCGCGGCGGCGGAACGGCATTCATGGTACAGCCCCTCGATGCTGGCGCGGAGGGGTTCGGGATCAAAGCGCGCGAGGACGGGTGACGAGGCGGTCGCGACGGGGCGCTGTTGCGGGGGTTGCTGGTAGCGCACCCAGCAGAATTCCCACACGACGCCGGGTACGGCATGAAAGGCGTTACGCAGGCGCGGCGGCAGGAGACAGCCCATGCCCGCGGCACAGCGTTGCCAGCGGCCGTCGATCAGGATGCGTCCCTCGCCCCGGAGGCACGCGAGAAAATAGGTGCCGCTCTGGCGGTTGCGGACGATCCGATACGGCGTCGCGGCCCGGCAAATGCCGACATGCGCGATCTGGTGCTGGTGCAACAGGGCGCAGGCCGGAAAGGGGGCCAGCCAGGGGCGCGGATCGGCCAGGTCCACGCGCACGCCGAACTGGCGCGTGCGCGCTCCCAGTACGTGCGTCTCGGTAAGGTTTTCGGAGGGCATGAACGGCAAACTCGCCGGCGGGCCGAGATCGCCAATTCACAGTCAGCCAGCGTGGTGAGCGGCAGCCTATCGAAGCCGCGATGGTGGGTCACGCACTATGGGTTCCGAGAGCTTCACGGCCCGCGATGGGCGACGAAAATGGGTTGCCTTGAACGGAGTGAAACGGAAGGCTGTCGCCCACATTTTTCTCCCATGACACAGCCCAGCAAAGCCGGTGCGGACGCGGAACTCAAAGCCAAGATTCGCGCCCTGATCGACCACAAAGGCGGCGGTGCCAATGAAGACCTGGTCCAGGATCTCATTGAGAACGCGCTCAAGATTTTGAAGGACGTGCGATCGCGCGGTGACGCCCGCGTGATCCAGACCGCCGTCCGCGAGTTGCGTTATGCGTTCCGCCTGTTCGAGCCCTACGCCAGCAAGCGCAAGGTCAGCATTTTCGGTTCGGCGCGGACCAAACCCGACCGGATCGAGTATCAGAAAGCGGCGGAGTTCGGTCAGAAAATGGTCGAAGCCGGTTTCATGGTCATCACCGGCGCGGGGGGCGGCATCATGCAGGCGGGCCACGAAGGGGCGGGCGCGGAAAACAGTTTCGGCTGCAACATCCGGCTGCCGTGGGAACAGTCCGCCAACCCGGTGATTCAAAGCGATCAGAAGCTGATCACCTTTCGCTATTTCTTCACGCGCAAGCTGACGTTCATCCGGCATTCCGATGCGATCGTGCTGTTCCCCGGCGGCTTCGGCACGATGGACGAAGGTTACGAGGCGCTCACGCTCATGCAGACGGGCAAGAGCCGGTTGATGCCGCTCATCCTGGTGGACAAGCCGGGCGGTTCGTATTGGAAGACCTGGGACAAGCACGTGCAGGAACATCTGCTCCGCAACGGCCTGATCTCCGAGGATGATTTGAATCTGTACGAAGTGACGGATGACGTGGATCACGCGGTGCGGGTGATCACGCGGTTCTATCGCAACTATCATTCAAGCCGGTTTGTCCGCGACCTCTACGTGATCCGGTTGCTGCACCCCGTCACCGAAACCGCGATTCGTGCGCTCAACGAAGACTTTGCGGACATCATCAGCGGGGAACCCATTCACGCCATCGAGGCCACCGCCGACGAACGCGAGGACGAGGATTACATCAACCTGCCGCGCATCGCGTTTACGTTTAACCGCCGGGATTACGGCCGGCTGCGGGAATTGATCAACGCGTTGAACGGAATGTAAGAGCCTGTCTGAAAATTTCTCGGGGTCCTGCGGCGAGGGGGGGTGGCTGTGGCCAAGGCGGCGAGGCTGGAACATCCCCGCAGCGGGCGGTAACGGCCGAGCCAACGCAGGCCCCGGACAAAAGACCCGCCGCCCGGAGGGTTTTC
>CAYXDZ010000234.1:0-5879 GCA_964463815.1 uncultured Verrucomicrobiota bacterium
TCCCCGAACAACCCCCATTACCCGTCAACTCCCAGCTCATCGTAATGATCGAGGACCTTTGTGCTGCTCGGCTGGCTGCGGCTGGCGGGGGAACGCCGCGGCTGGTACGACTCGGAGCTGGGCGTGGCGCTCAACTCGGTCGCAACGATCATCATTTTTGGCGGCCTGATCTGGTGGAGTGCCCGCTCACTGCACCGGGCGGAAACCCAGCGCCAGCGCACCGAAGCGGAGCGCGAGCGGTTCTTCACCCTGTCCCTTGATCTGCTCGGCATCGCGGGCATCGACGGCTACTTCAAGCGCCTGAATCCGGCCTTCAGCAAGACCCTGGGCCACGACCCGGCGGAATTGCTGGCGCAGCCCTTTCTGGATTTTGTACATCCCGATGATCGCGCGGCGACGCTGCAAGAAATGCAGAAGCTCGGTCAGGGCGAACCCACGCTGCAATTCGAGAATCGTTACCGCTGCGCGGATGGCTCCTGGAAGTGGCTTTCCTGGCGGGTGCAGCCCTTTCCCGAGGAAGGCTTGTTGTACGCCACGGCGCGCGACGTGACCGAATACCGCCAAACGCAGGAGGCGATTCAACGACTCAACACCGAACTCGCGCTCCGGGCGACCCAGCTCGAAGAGGTGAACCGGGAGTTGGAAGCCTTCTCCTACTCCGTCTCGCACGATTTGCGCGCGCCTTTGCGCCACATCCAGGGCTACGCCGACATGCTGCAGCGGGCGATGAACGGCGAGCTCCCGGACAAGGCCCGGCGCTTCCTGCAAACCATCATCGATGCCGGCGTGGAAATGGGCCAGTTCATCGACGAACTGCTCGCCTACTCCCGCATCGGCCGCGCGGAAATGCAGACCAGTCCGGTGGCGCTCGACGAGCTCGTCCAGCACATCATTCAAGATCTGGAAATGGTGACCAAAGACCGGCAGATCACCTGGAAGATCGCGCCGCTCCCGGTCGTGGCCGGCGATCCGACCGCCCTCCGGCAGGTCTTCACGAACCTCATCGGCAACGCGGTGAAGTACTCCCGGAACCGGACCCCGGCGGCGATCGAACTCGGCGTGGCCGGCGAGGAAGATGGGCTGCCCGTTCTCTTCGTGCGCGACAACGGCGCGGGATTTGACATGCAGTACGCGGGCAAGTTGTTCGGCGTTTTTCAACGCCTCCATCGAGCCGACGAGTTCGAAGGCACGGGCATCGGGCTGGCCACCGTGCGCCGCGTGGTGGCCCGGCACGGTGGACGCACATGGGCCGAGGGCGTCGTCGATCAGGGGGCCACGTTTTATTTCACCCTCAAGCCCGCCCCGAATGGCCGGCCTCAATCAAGATGACCAACCCACGGATCACCATTGATGCAGCCGGCACTTCGATGAGCACCGGTGGTGACGGGAAATAACTTGCCTGTGATTCCTCGCCTAATAAGTTCCACCTCGAGTCAAGGTCAGCCACCCCGGTTGCGCGCACGGCAGTTCACGCCAGCGTGTGGCCGCAAACAAAACAACGAATGAACACCAGGTGGCCAGCCCATGGGTGGAGGTGGTTCGGCAAACCCGGGCCGGTATGCACGAACCAAAGCGAAAGCCAACCGCGCGCGCTGGGTCTCTGAATCTGGAACCGCAAAACATGCAAACCGGGAAACCCCAACGAAGCACTCCACGTCGGCCCGGGGAGATGGGCCTGTTGGCGGGGCTGGTGCTGGCCTTCGCGGTGTTGCTCTTCGCCGCGCTGGTGCTCCTGGGCACGGCGACCAAACAAAGAGACAGCGTCAGGTGGGTGGCGCATTCGCACGAGGTTCTGGATCACATTGACCACCTGGTCACATACCTGAGCGATGTCGAAAACGGACGCCGTGGATTTGTGATCACGGGCGAGGATCGTTACCTGGCGCATTTCACCAACGGGCAAGTTCGGGTGGAGGAAACCTTGCGCAACCTCCGCGAGCTCACCGCTGACAATCCGTTCCAAACCGAGGCCTGCGACGAACTGGCGGCGTTGATTCAAAAGCGGCTGGAGATTTTCACCCACAGCATCAACGCCCGCCGGGAGCGTGGTATGGACGTGGTGGAGCAAACCGCGTTCATTGAACAGGGCCAGCAGGCCATGGAACCCATCCGTCAGCTTGCGGAACGCATGACGGCTCACGAAACGGACTTGCTGACGGAACGGCAGGCACGGCAGAGCAAGGAAGTCGAGGGAGGGCTGGGCTTCGCCGTGCTCGTTTCACTCATTGGCCTGCTGCTCTTCATCACATTGCTGCTGCTCATTGCGCGGGCGAATCGGCGGCGGCGGGCGGCGGAACTGGAACTGACGCGGGCCAATGCAGAGCTGGAGCAACGGGTGCAACAACGCACGTCCGAGCTGCAGGCCGCGAATGCAGAGGTGTTGCGGGTGAACGCGGAGCTGGACCGGCGCGTGCAGGAGCGGACCGCCCAACTGGAGGACGCGAACAAGGAGCTGGAAGCCTTCTCCTATTCCGTCTCGCACGATCTGCGGGCACCGTTGCGGCACATTCAGGGGTACGCCGAAATGCTCCAGCAGGCCACGGCCGGCCAGTTGTCCGAGAAAGCCGGACGCCATCTGCGGACAATCACCAAGGCCAGTTCCGAGATGGGGCAGCTCATCGACGACCTGCTGGCGTTCTCTCGCATCGGCCGGGCGGAATTGCAGTCCAGCCATGTCCCCCTGGAGAGGTTGGTGCAGCAAACGATCCAGGGCATGGAACTGGCCCTCAAGGACCGGCACATCGACTGGAAGCTTGGTTCGCTGCCGGTCGTGGTGGGGGATCCGACGGCGCTCGGGCAGGTGTTTGCAAACCTGATCGGCAACGCGGTGAAATACACGAGCCACCGGGAGGTCGCGCGGATCGAGATTGGCCTCGCGGGGCAGGAGGACGGGCACCTCATCCTCTTCGTGCGGGACAACGGCGCGGGGTTCGACATGCAATACGTGGACAAGCTGTTCGGCGTGTTTCAACGACTGCACCGGGCGGATGAGTTTGAAGGCACAGGCATCGGCCTGGCCACGGTGCGCCGAGTGATCGCCCGGCACGGCGGGCGCACCTGGGCCGAGGGCGCCGTCGAGCAGGGGGCCACTTTCTTTTTCACTTTGAAGCCGGCGTCAAGCAATCCAGACTGACACCCCACCATGGATTACTTGAAACGCATTCTGCTCGTGGATGACAGCCCGCGCGACCGCGAAATGGCCATCGAAGCCCTTGATGCGCACCACCTGGCCAACGAGGTCGTCGCCTTGCGCGACGGGGCCGAGGCGCTGGATTATTTGTACCGTCGCGGAGCGTTTGCCGGACGCGCGGACGCCCAGCCCGTCGTCATCCTCCTTGATCTCGAAATGCCGCGCGTGGACGGACTCGAAGTCCTGCGGCAGATCAAGAGCGATCCCGAGCTGAAGCTGATTCCCGTGGTGATGATGACCTCTTCGCGCGAGGAACAGGATGTGGTCAGGAGCTATCAACTGGGCGTGAACGCCTATGTGGTCAAGCCGGTGCGCTTCGAGCAGTTCGTCGAGGCGGTCCGCCAGATGGGCGGATTCTGGGCGCTCCTCAACCAACCCCCGCCGGGCAGCAAACAGTCCCAGGATGGCCCGCCCGCCCGCCCCAACGGCTGAGTTCAAGTGACCGCAGGCGGGGCGGCTTTCGCGAAGACGTTGCCCAGAATCATCAGCAGGTGGGAACCTTCGTAGGGCTTGCGCAGCGCGGCCACGACCGGGCCGCCGTCCAAACCGGAAAAAGCGCCGACTTCGGCGAGCCCGCTGATCGCCACCACGCGCACCTTGGGATCAAGGCGATGCAAGTAGCGGGTCAACGTCGGCCCATCCATCTCAGGCATCATGGAATCGGTGATCACCAGATCGAAACGCTTGGTCGCTTGACGGTAAAGTGACAGCGCCTCCAAGCCATCCCGCGCCACGGTGACCCGGTAGTTGAAGGCTTCGAGCGTGCCCTTGGTCATGAGCAGAATCGCCTGCTCGTCATCCACCAGCAGGATGTGCTCGCCGTTGCCTTTGGCAGGCGCCGGGGCTTCCTGCTTCGCTTGAGCCACCGGCTTGTCGATGCAGGCGGGCAGCCTTACCTGGAATGTGGTGCCCCGCCCGGGCTCGCTCCTCAGCTCGAGACTGCCCTGGTGGCGCTTCACGATTCCCGCCACGGTGGAGAGGCCCAGCCCCGTGCCTTTGCCCGCACCCTTGGTGGTGAAGAACGGCTCGAAAATCTTCTCGCGGATTTCCGGGGGAATGCCGCAGCCGGTGTCGGTCACTTCAACCAGCACTTGCGGACCGTTCGGCGCGTCGATGTTCCGCGCCTTGACGGCCAGGCGTCCACCCTCCGGCATGGCGTCGCGGGCATTCACGCAGAGATTCAACAACACCTGATGCAGTTGCGTGGGGTCGCCACACACCGGCATGAGATTGGCGGCGAGATCATGCTCCAGCCGGATGGACCGCGGGAAGGTGTCGCCCATCAGCTTGAGCATGTCCTTGATGAGATGCCGGAGCTGCAAAACCATCGGCTCACCTGACGCGCCGTGGGCGAAGGAGAGAATCTGCTTCACCATCTCGGAGCCGCGCATCGCGCTGGTCTTCACCGTTTCCAACATGCGGCGGTCGGACTCGTTGGTGGCTTCATCGCGCAACAGGTCCGCCACCATCAGCACGGGGGACAAGACATTGTTCAGGTCGTGGGCGATGCCTCCGGCCAGCGCCCCGATGGTTTCCAGGCGCTGGCTGCGGAGAAGTTTCTCCTCCATGTCCTTCCGCTCCGTCACATCGGTGTTGATGTTCATGACGGCCACCGGCACGCCCGCCTGGTTGCGGAGCAAAGTCCGGCGACTGATGACGATCAAATCTCGGCCTGACTTGGTGACCTGGCGCAATTCACCGGTCCAACCGCCTTCCGCCAGCACCGTCGCCCAGATGTCGTCCCTTCGGGGACCACCTTCGCGGTACAGCAGTTCGGAGGCTTTCCGGCCGATGACTTCGTCGCCGGACCAGCCATAAAGCCGCTCCGCACCCTTGTTCCAATAAGTGACTTGCTGGTCCAGATCTCGCACAAAAATCGCATCCTGCGCCTGGTCCAGCAAGGCGGCCTGCTCCCGCAACTGTGCCTCCACCCGCCGGGCTTCCGTGACGTCCCGCGAAACCACCAGGACATTCGCGATCCGTCCGGCGGCGTCGCGGATGACCGTGCCCTGCGACTCTATGGTGCGCACGGCTCCGTCCCGGCGCTGCAACCGATATTCGACCCGCTGGCCTTGACCTGTGGCCACCGTGTGGGCAAACACCGTACGAATGCGCTCGCGGTCGTCGGGGTGGATGTCGGCGAACGAGTCCGTCCCTTCGAGTTCCGCGGGATCGGCCAGTACCTCACGGTAGGACGCACTGCTGAAAACGCGGCGGCCGTCCAGGTCCAGCACCGCGATCAAATCGTCCACATTGTCCGTGATCTGCCGGAACAACTCATCGCGTCGCAACAGCTCGCGTTGAAACGCCATCCGCTCGGCGCGTTGCTTCGCCTCGTGAACGGCGCGTTTCACCGCGGCCGGGAACCGGGACAGGCGGCTTTTGAGAACGTAGTCCACCGCCCCGTTCTTCAAGGACTCGACGGCGGCCTCTTCCCCGATGGTTCCCGAAACAAAAATGAAGGGTGTCTCCGGAGCCAGTTCGCGCGCCAGTCGCAGCGCCTCGCCGCCGTCAAAAGACGGCATCGAATAATCGGAAATGATCACGTCGAAGCGGCGGTTCCGCACGAGGTTCAAGTAGTCCTCGCGCGATATTGCACGGAGGATTTCGCAGTCCATGCCATCTTCCTGCAGCATCGTCGCCATGAAGCCGGCATCGACCTCGTTATCCTCGAGGTGCAGAATGGTTA
>CAYXDZ010000235.1:0-5878 GCA_964463815.1 uncultured Verrucomicrobiota bacterium
ATCCTCCACGTGGGCCGCGGCGACGACTGTTTCTACTACGTGATGGAACTGGCCGACGACCAGGCCACCGGCGGCCAGATTCATCCCGACAACTACACGCCGCGCACGCTCAAGAGCGACCTGTTCTTCCACGACCGGCTGCCGTTCGAGGAATGCGTCCGCATCGGCGTCGCCCTGGCGACGGCACTGGAACATCTGCACGGCAACGGCCTCGTCCACCGCGATGTCAAGCCCTCGAACATCATCTTCGGCAACGGCGTGCCCAAGCTGGCCGACATCGGGCTGGTGACGGGGGTGGACGCCACGCGCTCATACGTGGGCACGGAAGGCTTCGCCGCGCCGGAAGGCCCGGGCTCACCACAGGCCGATCTCTACAGCCTTGGCAAAGTCCTCTATGAAGCGGCGACGGGCAAAGATCGCCAGGAATTTCCCGAGTTGCCGACGCAGTTACGCGAACTGCCCGACCGGGAAGGGTTGATGGAACTCAACGCCGTCATCGCCCGCGCCTGCCGGCATGACCCGAAGGACCGCTACCCTTCCGCGGCGGCGATGCGTGCCGAACTGGAGTTGCTCCAGAGCGGCAAGTCGCTGGCGCGCTTGCACCGCACGGAGCAGCGGCTGCGGTTCGTGCAACGGGCGGGAGCAGCGGTGACGGCTATGGCTGTGTTGATCACCGCCGGCTGGCTCTGGCAGACGCGGCAGACCCACAAACTCCAGGAACTCGCCACCGAAAAAGCCGCGCTCGCGGACGAAAACCTGACCCTGGCGCAACGCGCGGATGCCAATGCCACGCTGGCGCAACAAAACGAAGCCGCCGCCCGCGAACGTCTCTATGCGGCGGACATCAATCTCGCGCATCAGGCGCTACAGGCGGACAATCTGAGGCAAGCGCGCGTGCTCCTGCAAAACCACGTTCCCAAACCCGGCCAGCCCGACCTGCGCGGCTTCGAGTGGCGTTACCTCTGGCAGCAATGTCGCAGTGAAGAGTTGTTCAGCTTGCCGGGACACACGAACAACGCCCGCGCGTTGGCCTTCTCTCCGGATGGCCAGCGGATCGCGGTAGGCGGCTACTTTGGCGCCACCATGATCCTGGACCTCGGCACCCGTCAGCAGATCGCGGTGCTCCCGGGTACCAACGCCATTCAAATGGCCGAGTTCTCGCCTGATGGCGCTTTGCTGGCAATCGGTTCGCATCTGGACGTCCGGCTATGGGACGCACGCTCGTTTAAGATGATTCGTGAACTGCCCGAGGCCGTCGCGCCCGCGTTGTTTTCTCCCGATGGGAGGCATTTTCTGTCGTACCGCAAGCCGTCCTCCGGGAAGCGAGTGCATCCCTTGGATGAGGACTGGCGGTTGGACGTGTGGGACACCGATACCTGGTCCGTCACCAACTCGCTCGAGAT
This sequence comes from uncultured Verrucomicrobiota bacterium, assembly GCA_964463815.1. Classification (GTDB taxonomy): domain Bacteria; phylum Verrucomicrobiota; class Verrucomicrobiia; order Limisphaerales; family RI-55; genus RI-55. Next base: position 1,404 of record CAYXDZ010000235.1, read on the forward strand.
CCCGGTTTCCGGTTCGCCCAGTGACGCGCGAGACCTCTATGTGCAGCCGGTGTTTTGCAGCGACGGCAAGCGGTTGGTGGTGTTGGCCGGGGACTCCATCCGTATGTTCAGCTTTCCGGATTTGCGTGAAACCTTGGTGGTTCCCGAGAAGATTCCCGCCGGGTTCGCGTCGCGGCCATTCATCGCCCTTTCATCAGACAACCGCACTCTGGCCACGGTCAGTCGCGTAGGTTTCGGCGTGCAGCTCTGGGATCTCGAGAACAATCGGGAATTGCGCGTCCTGCCGGGCCACGCGGATCACATCTTCTCAGCGGCGTTTTCGCCGGACGGCACGGTCCTGGCCACCGGCAGCCCCGACCAGACGATCAAGCTGTGGGATGTGGTCACGGGCGAGTTGCTGAAGACTTTTGCCGGTCAGGGAGATGAAGTGGTCGCCGTGGCTTTCTCGCCGGACGGAAAACGGCTTGCCTCGCTGGGCATCACTGATGCCGAGGTGAAGTTGTGGGATCCCAGGACGCGAGCGCGACGCGATTCCATTCGATCGCCGCTGTGGACGGTCGGTTTTGATGCGGATGGAAGTTTGGTTGCCTTTCTGTCGCCGCCATTGCAGTCGGTCGTCCTTGACTCAGCAAGTTTGACTTTGTCACCGGCTGCGAGCCCGGTCTTGCGCGGGGCCGTGAGTTACAATCCTGTCATTCAGAGTCTCTCGTCCGACGGGGTGTTGCAGGGGGTGTGGGCGGGGGATGAGAAAGTCTTGGAGGTCTGGGACCGGCGGACCCACCAGCGGCTCTGCATGCTGCCAGCACTGAGGCCGCTGATTTCCTTCGCCAACACCCGACAACTCGTCGCCACGGCGACCACCAACGAGGCTGGCGTCTTCACCACCACGGTCTGGCAACTGCCATCCGGCACGGCGAAGTGGGTGTTCACGAATCAATTTGAAGGTTTGATCTCTCCCGACGAACAATACCTTCTCGCCGAGGAAGAGGAGCATTTCAGGCTGTGGCGGGTCCAAGGTGAAGAGTTGATCTCCCTGCACACTTTCAAACCGACCGAGCGTTTCATCTCCGGCACCGCCTTCTCGCCGGATGGGCGGCTGCTGGCCACCAGTGCGCGGGAGATCGTCCTTTGGTCCTTGCCCGCGATGGAGGTGGTGGGTGTTCTCAAGGGACACACGCGAGGCATCACCCGGCTTGCCTTTAGTCCCGATGGACGCACCCTCGCCAGCATTGCCGACGATCGCACGGTGCGGCTCTGGCACGTCAGCACCCAACGGGAGTTGATTCGCTTTCAGACTTCCGAGCAAGATCAGGGTCGCTTTCAGGTTGAGTTCTCACCCGATGGCCGGGCCTTGGCCGCCCGCCGGTATGACACCAACGGCCCGATCACTTGGCTGCACTATGCGCCCTCCTTCGCCGAAATCGCCGTCGCGGAAGGCGGCGATTACCGATCGCTGGCCGGCGAGGATACCGCCACCTGGCTGAATGTGGCCAGAGCCTTGCAGCGGGAGAACCGCTGGGATGAGGCCCTGGAGGCTTGCGCCGAAGTCCTGCGCCGCACGGCCATTCGGGAAGAACTGGCATGGCTCGCCGACAAGGCGCGTCTCGTGCGCGTGAGCGTGCTCAAGCAACTGAACCGCCTCGACGAAGCCGGTACCGAGAACTGTGCCCGGTTGGGAATCCCTATGCGCGATTCCGCCACTCCGACCAATGCAATTGATCTGTCCGCTTTCTACAATGCCACACTCGCGGATCCCCCCGCGCCCGACGGCAAGGCCAATGACCTGAGCGAGTTGCCGCAGGGGATCCAGACGCTCGCCGAAACGGTATTTGATGTGCGCGGCCGGTTGCAGGTCTTTGGCGGATTGGCGCAAAAGATCGAGGGGATTCGCGTGGGACGCCACCTGGCACGCCTGCATTTTCTTCACGCCGCCCATGGCGACAGTCGCAAGGTTGCCACGGGAGATCGCATCGGCCATTACCGCATCCACTTTGCCGACGGTCGCGATGTCGTGGTACCCATCCGCTACAACGTGGACACCAGTGACTACTGGGAACTCGACCACCTGCCCAAGGAGGTGCCGGAGGCGTCCCTCGCGTGGCGCGGGGCCAATCCCCGCAGCCGCGCCAAGGGCAATGGTGACGCGATCCGTTTGTTCAAGCGCACCTGGCAGAATCCATATCCCGATGTGGAAATCACCGCGCTGGATTTCGTGGCCGAAAACGCGGATACGCATCCGTGGCTGATCGCCCTGACGGCCGAGTAACGCTGGTTTTCCAACTCGCGCAAATCTGTCTTCACCCACTCGCCGACTGGAACGTCGGCGCTACGTAACGCCGGTTTTCAACCGGCCAGACACGCGCTCGTGCTCCAACCGGCCCCGGGGTCCTCTGACAATCCCCCTGCGTGCATTGTTGGAAAAGAAATTCTCCACTTTGTTGTAAGGCCGGGCCGCGAACGGCGGTTTAACCCGAAACAACGAATCGCAATTAACCAGTCTTCATTATGAAAAGACACACAACCCTTCCTCATGGCTCGAGCAAGTGAAAAAAGCCCGGCGCTCTCGAAACCGGCAGCCCGAGTCACTTTTGACATCCAACAGAACCAAAAACAACAGAACCAAAAAAAACTATGCGGACTCAAACCAATCAGACCCTAAAGCAAATGGCTATGAAAACAGCGGCACTTCTCGCCGCCTTCGCCTTTTGCACGAACTCCCACGCCGCTGGGGGCGTCCAACTTCTCCTGCCGAGCCCGGAATACGCCCATGGTCAGCGGGCCCGCGATGTAATCGTTGACCCGTTCAGTCCCGGACCCGCTTCCGGGGTGTTTGTCGGGCTTTCGGGCAGCACCGGGCCAAATGTCCTGCGGCTCACGCCGGTAGATGCCGAATTCTCCGCCTTCGCCTTGGAAGAAGTGGACGGAGGACTCTCCTCGGTCTTCGGGCTTGCTTACAATCCGAACGATGGCATTTACGCGGCCGGCGATTCCCGCTACCAATACACGCGCCGGGCCGCCACGGGCGTCTGGACGGTGCGAAGCTCCACGCACGCGGATCAGGGGAACCTGAATACCTGGAAGGACGACGACCGATTCTATTTCCAGACCGTCAACAAGAATAAATCCGTTACCGTGCATGATTCCATCTGTTTTGACGTAGCCGCAGACCATACCGGCGCGATGTTTGCCACCGGTCGGGCCTACAACGGAAGTTCTTATCGATGGGTGATCCGCCGCAAGCTCCCCGGGACCGTTGACTGGAGGACCGTACGGGATGAAGCGACCGGGAATATCAACATGAACCCGGTTCTTTGCTCGTTCCCGGGAAACGCGGCCAACCGTAAACCGGCCGTGTTCGCAGTCGGGGACGAGGGTTACCGCTGGGCCGTACTGCGCAGTCAGCATGGGGGCGCAATCGACACCTGGATGAAGGTCGACGCCTGGCCCGAGGGCCCAACTGAATCAGCCGCCGTGGGCGCCGCTGTTGACGCGGCTGGCAACATCTACGTGGCCGGCTACCGTGGTGTTAACGGAACCAATCCCTCATCCTGGACGGTGCGCCGGAGCTCAGATGGCGGTGACACGTGGCAAACCATGCTCGACGTGCCAGGATCCGCGCCGACAGCAGCGGTTGGCCTGGCAGTGGACTACACCGGTGCGGTCACTGTCTCAGGCACGGTGAACCCCGACGGAACCGGGCCGCGTTGGAAGGTCGTCCGCTGCACCCAACCCCATCTCACAGAAGCTTGGAATCAGGCATGGGCGGCAGGAATCTTTCCCTTCACTGGTGTCTCTTCGCGAGGCAGCGGCGTTTCTGCCGACCCATTCGGCAACCTGTTTGTGGGTGGCACCGTTCGCGACTGGACTGACGAGAGTGGGACGTTCTACTCGGGAGACAGTGCCGGGTTGGTGCGAATTATTCCCTGACGCCCGTTCCCGATTCACCTCATAAACGAATTACCCGTCAAACCGCGAGCAACAATCCAATGAAGCATTACATGGACATTCCCAAACCGTGGACAAGCCTTCTGGCGGGTTTGCCGGCGCTCGCAAGCCATGGGGGCACGCTCAGGTGTCTCCTTCGATCGGCTTACAAAGCTGCGTATTCCTACGAAATAGGTGCTGCGGTGGATGGCTTGCCGGTGGTTCAGAAGGGCAAGTAGCCACCAAACCATGGCAGACGAGGGGTGGCTTCGGCCGCCCCTCTGCCATTTCAAGCTTTCTGTTACTGTGCTTCCGCGCTGAAATATCGGTCTTCAGCCAGAGCCATCCGTTTGGTTCGCAGGCCCACGGTTTGGGCGTGGACGGGCAAGGCGAGCTTTTTGCAGTGGGGGGTGGTTATGCCTCCGACCTTGGCGGGAACGGTGTAAGAGCTTGTGTTGCCGTCAAGCCCAGTCAATAGAACGAAGAAACAAACATGATGAACACTATGATCACGTTACGAACTGCTCTGCTGGTCTTGGTGCTGGTGGCCG
>CAYXDZ010000236.1:0-2394 GCA_964463815.1 uncultured Verrucomicrobiota bacterium
CGATGTCCCGGGAATAGCCGGGATACTTGACCGCCTTCAGCGCGGCTTTGATTTGAGTTTCGTCCATGATTGAGATTTAAGAACTGCCGGCAATTAGAGTGTCACGATCATTCGGATGTTGTTTCCCGGTTGTGGCGATTACTCACGCGGAGTTCGACGAAGTTCAGCACCCGGAATTGGCTGGTTTGTTATCATTCGATAGCCGATCGCGCCGAAATCACCGTTTGCTTCCACGATCTTCTGCCACTCAGTTGAACCGAATCCCCGCTGGCTTTCCTTCTTGAACCATGTCTCCAGTTGTCCGCTCTTGCTGAGCAGAACCCGCTCAAATTCGCTAATCCCAAATGATGGCTCCCCATATCCAATGACATTATCGTGCGACGGGGTATCAAAAATCACCGGCAACTGGATCCAGACTTCGTATCGACCATGAAGGTCCACGGAAACGCTGTAGCCGAAACCACCACCAAAATTTCGGTAAAGCACTTCGGCCTCCGGGAACAGCCGGACAAAGTTAGTGAGATAGGGCGCCGAGATGCGAGCCGCATCCAGAGCTGCATCTCGATTGTCCGCGATCTTGGGTGCCTCCATCAGCATTCGCGCATAACTGGCAGCATCTGCCGGGGAAACCGCGAACCCGATAATGACGAGGCTCGTGAACACTCTCCCATCATCCGTGATCTCCCGCGTACAAGATACCGTGGCTCCAAAATTGGGGCCGTAAAACAGCTGTTGAACACCGACCGTAACAGGCTTGGGAGGAACGGATTGCCCGGGCAAATTTCCGACCGCTTTGCTGAGAAAGGCGTGAAATGCTTCAACGTAATCTCCAGCAACGACCACGGTCAGCTCCTCTCCGCTGAGGCGTTGCTCCCATTTATTGGGCAATGTCGGCAGGTCATTGGTGGCAAGCAGACGAACGCCAAATTTGGGCGCTTGTTCCAGAATGAAGCTTCCCAGATCACCCTTGGCCGGTTGAAAATCCGTAAACTGGGCGTCCCGATCGGAACACCCGGCCACCCAAAGCAGAACAAGAGCGAGCGCTGCGAACCAAGACTTGTTAACGATGTATTTCATCCAGCCGTGCCTTCACCCGATTCACTGTGCCGTCCCAGGGCTCCATCCGCTCGGGATGAGCCAGCGCCTCATCGCGCCGCCGAAGGATTTCCACCCGCACCGCCAGGCTGATTTCGTCGTCGTCGCGCGGCTCGACGATCTCGTTCTCGTGCTCGTAGAACCAGCGGGCAAACTTGCGCCGCTCGTCGCGGGGCAGGCTCAGGACTTCCTGTTCAAGTTGATCCAAGCTCATGGGTTAAGCGTATCAGCACTTCGCAATTTGAGAAATTATACGTTGAACTTAAACAGCAGAACATCCCCGTCCTTCACGACGTATTCCTTGCCTTCCATGCGGTAAAGGCCCTTGTCGCGGGCGGCGGCCACGGAGCCGAGGCGCACCAGGTCGTCGTAGGCGACGGTCTCGGCTTTGATGAAACCGCGTTCAAAGTCCGAGTGGATCACGCCCGCCGCCTTGGGCGCGGTGTCGCCGGCGTGGATGGTCCAAGCGCGAACCTCTTTCTCGCCAGCCGTGAAATAAGTGCGCAAGCCCAGCAGATGATATGTCGCCCGGATGAGCGCGCCAACGCCAGATTCCTCGACGCCGAGTTCCTTGAGAAACGCCTTCGCCTCTTCTTCGGACAAGTCGATCAAGTCACTCTCGATCTGCGCGCTGATGACGACCGCCTCGCAAGCGAGATGCGTCTTCACGTAGTCGCGAACCTTGAGGACGTAGGCGTTTTGATCGGCGGTCGCGAGATCGCCTTCCTTGACGTTGCACGCGAAGATCGTGGGCTTGTCGGTGAGCAGGCAGAACGTCTTGCTGAGCACCTTGTCTTCGGGCGTCAGCTCGACCGTGAGCGCGGGTTTGCCGGAATCAAGCACGGGTTCGAGCTTGGCGAGCACGGCGTCCTGCGCGATCGCCTCCTTGTCGCCGCGCTTGGCGTCCTTGGCGATGCTGGCGCGCTTCTTTTTGACCGTTTCGAGATCGGCGATCACCAACTCGGTGTTGATGATCTCGATGTCGCGCACGGGATCGACGGTGCCGGAGACATGGTGGATGTCGGCGTCCTCGAAACAGCGGACCACCTGCACGATGGCGTCCACTTCGCGGATGTGGCTGAGAAACTTGTTGCCCAGGCCCTCACCTGCGCTCGCCCCCTTCACGAGTCCGGCGATATCGACGAACTCAACCGCCGCCGGGATCACGACGTTGGTCTTGGCGATTTTCTGCAACACCTGGAGACGGGCGTCCGGCACGGTGACGATGCCGACGTTGGGATCGATGGTGCAAAAGGGGTAGTTGGCCGACTCCGCCTTGCGGGTGCGGGTGACGGCGTT
>CAYXDZ010000236.1:2404-5872 GCA_964463815.1 uncultured Verrucomicrobiota bacterium
GGCGAGTTTGCGTCCAGCGATCTGGTTCATCAAGGTGGACTTACCGACATTGGGCAGTCCGACGATTCCAGCTTTGAGCATAAATTGGCCGATTGAACCGGGACGTGGATCGACGCCAGCCCGGCCAGACGGGAACCGTGGCAAACCCCGGCCCTTCTTGGCAAGCGGACAGGCGGCCCGCCACCCGGCAACGTGGCACCAGCGGTTTCCACCGCCACCACAAACCCGCTCAATGCCGCGAAAACACGGGCTCCTCAAACCAGCCCAAACGCCTTCTCCATCTGCTGGCGGACGACCGTCAGACGTTCGAGGCCGCCACCGCCGACTTCCGCCGTCGCCCAACCGGTGAAGCCGATGTCGGCAAGCGCCTTCTGCACCTGGCCCCACGGCAGGTCGTCATCCTCGCTGGTGATATCGACGAACTTGTCCTTCGCGCGGCTAAAGCCCTTCACGTCGAGCTTCACGCAGCGGTGGCCAAACGCGCGAATCCACTCGGCGGGCTGGCCGTATTTCCAGTGGTTGCCGATGTCGTAATACATGCCCACCCAGGGACTGCGGAAGCTGTCCACAAAACGGATGAACCGTTCGGCCCCCTGGTCCGGTTTGCCGTCGTGATCGTACATCATCTGGTTCCAGACGTTCTCAATGAGGATCATCTGGCCCAGCGAGGCCGCCAGTGGCAGCAGCTTCTTGATCTCTTCCCGGCAGCGGTCCTCGGCCGTCTCAGTGGGGGCATCGTCGCCCCGCCCCACCACGATCAACACGCCGCTTCCGCCCGCCGCGTGGGAACAGCGGATGCAGTGCTCGATATTCGCCCGGCCTTTGGCCCGCACGGCCTCGTCCGCGCTCGTGAGCCGGTCGCTCCAGTGGGCGTGATTGATGGCGTTGTGGACGAATACGCCGGAATCGCGCACGGCATCCCGCGCCTGCTCGACGGTGAACTCACCGGCCTGGTCGAAGTCCACGCCGTCGAAACCCGCCGCGGCCGCGAGCTTGAGGCGCTCGACGATGGAAAGCTTCTTCCCTTCGATCTCCTTTGGGATCATGCCGAGCTTGCAGGAGAGCAAAATGCGTTTGCCCACGGGCGGGCGGATGATGGCGCTGGCGGCCGGTTCGGCGGCGAGCGCGGAACCCGCCGGAGTGAGTGCGGCGGCAGCCGCCAGGGAAACGGAAGCGGTCCCGAGGAAGTGACGACGCGTGAGTGATTGGGAAGGAGTCTTCATAGGATCGTAGGGGATCAGGTGTGAGCCGAGTTTGTACCAGCGCCCAGCGGCGGGCAATCCTTCGCTGTTGGAATCTGTCATCCGTGCTTCGCCGTGCGGCCGGCCGGGGCGGGAAAGGGGCGGGCATTGGACAATTTTTTTGCAGACGAATTGCCGACTGATGGCACAGTCAGGCCGTGCGTCATTCAATTGGTTTGTCGATTCTGCGCCGTCTCCGGGGCGCGGCCTGCCTGGCAGTTTTCGCCGGTCACCTGGCCTGCCCCGGTGCCGAGAAGGATCCCCGTTCGCCCGGCACGCTGGAAATGATCGACCGGCTGGGGCGGATCCACGAGCAGATGGATGTCCTGCAGAACACGTACGAAAGCGCGCGACGGGCGCTCATGTATGAGGCGATGGCCGAGGCGGAGGCGAGTCCGGAAATCAAACTGGATTGGATGCGTCAGCACGCCATCGAACTGCTGAACGCCGGAGAAAGCCTGCGGGCAGCGGAGCGGTTTGCAGAGATCGAGCAGGAGGAGGCGCGGCTGGAGAATTCAAAGCCGGAAGATCTCCGCACAACCCAGATTCTCAAGGCCGTGTCCTGGCTGCGCCTGGGGGAGCAGGAGAACTGCATCACCAACCACACGATCGAATCGTGTCTGCTGCCGATTCAAGGAAAGGGCATCCATCAGTTGCGGCGCGGCTCCACCGAAGCCCGGACCCTTTTGACGCAGATCCTGGAGAAAGACCCCGAACGCCTGGACGCCCGCTGGCTCCTGAACATCGCCAGCATGACGCTCGGTGATTATCCGCAGGGTGTTCCCGAACGCTGGCGGGTGCCGCCCGCCCGGTTTCAATCAGACTACGACATCGGCCGCTTCACCGATGTGGCCGACGATCTGGGGCTGGCCGGCAACGCCGTCTCAGGCGGTGTCATCATCGAAGATTTTAACAACGACGGATTCCTGGACCTGCTGGTCTCGGCCTATGGACTGACCGATCAAGTGCGCCTCTTTATCAACGCCGGTGACGGCAGCTTCGTCGAACGTACCCGTGAAGCCGGATTGGAAGGGCTGACGGGCGGTTTGAACCTCATCCAGGCGGACTATGACAACGATGGTTTCATGGACGTGCTCATGCTCCGCGGTGCTTGGCTTGGCCGCACAGGTCGGATCCCCAATTCCCTGCTGCGCAACAACGGCGACGGCACTTTTAGCGATGTCACGCGTGCGGCGGGCATGGCCGTGGCGCGCCCCACCCAGACAGCCGTCTTCCTCGACTACGACGGTGATGGCTGGCTGGATCTTTTCATCGGCAACGAATCCCACGGTACGGAGCGGCACCGCTGCGAGCTTTACCGCAACAACCGCGACGGCACCTTCACCGAAGTCAGCTTCGCCAGCGGGATCGCCATCATTGAAATGGTCAAGGGCGTCGCCGCCGGGGACTTCAACAACGATGGTCGGCCCGATCTTTATCTATCTGTGCTGGGCGGTAACAACATCCTGCTGCGCAATGAAGGTCCAGTCGATCCCGCCAAGCCGGGCACCGGCTGGCGCTTCAAGGATGTGGCGGCCGAGGCGGGAGTACAAGGTCCGACAGACTGCTTTCCCACCTGGTTCTTTGACTACGACAACGACGGCTGGGAGGATATTTTGGTGGCTGGATTTGACTTGGTGGAGATGGACAGCACGGTGGCCGAGTTGCTCGGGCAGCGATCCGGTGGCAGCCGGCTGACCCTGTATCGGAACCTGGGGGACGGGACGTTCGCGGACGTGAGCGAGGAGCTGGGGTTGAGCCACGCGCTCCTGGCCATGGGGGCCAATTTTGGCGACCTCGACAACGACGGCTGGCTCGACCTCTACTTCGGCACCGGCAACCCCGACCTCCGCTCCCTCGTCCCCAACAAGATGTATCGCAATAACGCCGGCCGGGGCTTTCAGGACGTCACCACCAGCGGCGGCTTCGGCCACCTCCAGAAAGGCCACGCCATCGCCTTCGCCGACCTGGACCACGACGGCGATCAGGACGTATACGCCAACATGGGCGGGGCCTTCACCGGCGATGTCTATCGCAACGCGCTCTTTGCCAATCCCGGCCACGGGAACCGCTGGCTCAAGCTCAAGCTGGCGGGCGTGACCTCCAACCGCTCGGCCATTGGAGCCCGGATCAAGGTCGTGGTCCAAACCCCGGCCGGGGAACGGTCGATCCACAAGACGGTGAACAGCGGGGGGAGTTTCGGGGCCAACCCGCTCCGGCAGGAGCT
>CAYXDZ010000237.1:0-5868 GCA_964463815.1 uncultured Verrucomicrobiota bacterium
AAAGATGATCCATCTCGGCAAAAATACCAGCAGCACCATCGTCTCCAAAGGCATCTCGGCAGGGCATGGGCAAAATGCTTACCGTGGCCTCGTACGGATCGCCAAGTCCGCCACCAACGCCCGCAATTACACGCAGTGCGATTCGCTGCTCATCGGCGACCGCTGCGGTGCGCACACGTTCCCTTACATCGACGTGCGGAACACCACCGCCAGCGTCGAGCACGAAGCCACCACGTCGAAGATCGGCGAGGACCAGATATTCTACTGCAACCAGCGGGGCATCTCCACGCAGGACGCCGTGAACATGATCGTCAACGGCTTCTGCAAGGAAGTGTTCAAGGAACTGCCAATGGAGTTCGCCGTCGAAGCGCAGAAGCTCCTCGGAGTGAGTCTTGAAGGCAGCGTCGGCTAGTTCGCGCTTATTCGCGAAGATCGTGTTAATTTTTACCTGAAATCGAAACCTGAAATGAGCCAACCACTCCTCCAGATCAAGAACCTCCATGCCGGCGTCGAGGGCCGGAAGATTTTGAACGGCCTCTCCCTCGAGATGAACGCCGGTGAAGTCCACGCCATCATGGGACCGAACGGCAGCGGCAAGAGCACGCTCGCCGCGATCCTCGCCGGCCGCGCGGACTACGACATCACCCAAGGCCAGATCCTTTACCAGGGCGAAGACCTGCTCGAACTCGCGCCCGAGGAACGCGCGCACAAAGGGCTGTTTCTCGCGTTCCAGTATCCGATCGAGATCCCTGGCGTGAACAGCACCTACTTCCTCAAGGCCGCGCTCAACGAGAAGCGCAAGGCCAACGGCCAGCCCGAGCTCGACGCCATGGAGTTCCTCACCCTCGTGAAGGACAAGATGAAGATCGTCGATTTGCCAGAAGACTTCCTCAAGCGTCCGGTCAACGCCGGGTTCTCGGGCGGCGAGAAGAAGCGGAACGAGATCTTCCAGATGGCCGTGCTCGAACCCACGCTCGCCGTGCTCGACGAGACTGACTCCGGCCTCGACATTGACGCCCTGCGCGTCGTGGCGGGCGGCGTGAACAAGCTCAAGAACCCGCAGAACGCCCAGCTCGTTATCACCCATTATCAACGCCTGCTCGACTACATCGTGCCAGACTTCGTGCACGTTCTGTCGCAGGGCCGCATCATCAAGTCCGGCGACAAGAGCCTCGCCCTCGAACTCGAAGAAAAGGGCTACGACTGGATCACCAAGGGTGAAGCCGTCGTCGCCTGAGCGAACTTGGAAGCCATGACCATTACCATGCCTGACGTCATCGCCGACACCGATCCGCGGCTCACCTCGTTCCGCCGTTTCGAGCAGGACGCCACGCAGCCGAAGTGGCTGTTGAACCTGCGCAAGTCCGGCCTCGCGCGCTTCTCGGAGAACGGTTTTCCCACGCGGGCTCATGAGGACTGGCGCTTTACCAACGTCCAGCCCATCGCCGAGCTGCCGTTCAAACCCGCGACGGTGCTGCCGACCACGCTGCCCGCCGCAAAGGATCTGGAGCGGTTTCACTTCCTGAACGCCAGCACCACGCTGCTGGTGTTTGTGGACGGGCATTTCGCCCCGTCGCTCTCCAAGCTGCCGCCGGCGCAGAAGGGTGTGTTGATCACCAACCTCAAGGACGCCCTGACCAAGGTGCCCGAGCTGATCGAGTCGAAGCTGGGCAAGCTGTCGATTCTTGACGCCAACGGCTTCACCGGGTTGAACACCGCCTACTTCGAGGACGGGGTGTTCATCCATGTCGCGGCGAATACGACGGTTGAGCAGCCTGTTCACGCATTGTTTGTCTCGACCGGTTCCACGGCCGGAACCACCGCACACGCGCGCAACCTGGTGATTGCCGAGACCTCCAGCCACGTCACGTACCTGGAGAACTATGTCAGCCTCGGCAATGCCGCCACGCTGACCAACGCCGTGAGCGAATTCTTCGCGGGCGACAACTCGCACGTCGAGCACGTCAAGTTTCAGGAGGAGAGCACGACGGCGTTTCACGTTGCCGGGCTTTACTCGGAAAGCGGTCGCGACGCGCGGGTCTGGTCGCATTCGTTCGCCCTGGGGGCGCGGCTTTCGCGGAACAACATTCGTGCAAAGCTCAACGGAGCCGGCCTGCAGGCGGTGTTGAACGGACTTTACCTCACGCACGACAAGCAGCTCGCTGATCACCACATGTTCGTCGAGCACGCGCAGCCGAATTGCGAGAGCCACGAGTATTTCAACGGCATCCTCGACGACCAGTCGCGGGCCGTGTTCCACGGGCGCATCTTCGTGCATCAGATCGCGCAGAAGACCGACGCCAAGCAAACGAACAAGAACCTGCTGCTGTCCGACGACGCGCAGGTGAACACCAAGCCGCAGCTCGAGATTTACGCCGACGACGTGAAATGCACGCACGGCGCGACGGTCGGCCAGATGGACGAGAGCGCCATCTTTTACCTGCGCGCCCGCGGCCTGCCGCTCGAGATCGCGCGCCGGATGCTCATGCACGCGTTTGCCGGCGAGATCATTGAGCGCGTCCAGCACCCCGTCCTCCGCGAGAAACTCGACGCGATCATCTGGGACCGGCTGGAAGAGAAGCTGGCAACGTCGTGAGCTGGTAGGGCGAGGCTCCGGCCAAGCCCAAATTTAGATGGGGCTCCGCAGGAGCGTCGCCCTACCGAGACTGAAGAATGTTCGACGACCTGACAGACCTTTATCAGCAGGTGATCTTGGACCACAGCAAGAGTCCAAGGAACTTCCGCGTGCTGCCGGACGCCAATCGCCACGCGCAGGGCCACAACCCGGTCTGCGGCGACAACATCACGCTCTACCTGCGGATGGACGGCGATCGCGTGGCGGACGCGAGTTTTCAAGGCTCCGGCTGCGCGATCTCGAAGGCGTCGTCCTCGATCCTGACCGAGACGTTGAAGGGCAAGACCAAGGCCGAGGTGAAGGAACTGTTTGAGAAAGTGCGCGCGATGGTGACGACCGGCCAGACCCCCGAGGGCGATCTCGGCAAGCTGGCTGTGTTCACTGGTGTCCACAGGTTCCCCGCCCGCGTGAAGTGCGCGATCCTCCCCTGGCACGCCGCGATGGCGGCGGTCGAAGGGAAGGACGAATCCGTCACTACCGAGTGATCGTTGAGAATGAATTGTACGGCTGACATCTTGAAGTTGCTGCCGCCGCCAGCGCCGCCTAGACGCATTATCGATGACCCAGTTTGGGAAAACGTCAGGCGGCAGATCGGCGTTGTACCGCCGCCTGACTATCGAGAATTTTGCCGGCACTATGGCTCTTGTTTTCTTGGAACAGAAAACGATCCGTATTGGATGGTACTTAGAACACCTTTTGACAAAGGTGGATGCAGTAACTACGGAAGCATTGTTGGAGGGTTCAAATTCCAGGTCGAGCATCTGATGAGTCTTCGAAAGGCCTTTCCTTCAGAATGCCCATATCCAATCTTGCCCGAAGAGGGTGGGGTGTTTCCGTTTGCTCACGATTCTTGTGGCTTTGAATACTACTGGCTAACCCGAGGGGATCCCGCAGAATGGCCGTTAGTCATTTCTCCGGACGGCCCGTTGGAATGCCTGGACATGAGTTTTTCGGATTTCATACTGCGATTGATTAGTGGCAGGTATCCACATCCGGGATACAAGCAGACGCTAGGACCTTTCAAACGTGTTCGCTTCGCGTGGACTCCGATGAAAGTAGAAGGCAATTGAGTAATTGAGCGAACTTATGACCACCACAGACACAGTTCAATTGAGCCGCGATGTTGAGGCGTCGGTCGTGCCGGTGGGCACGCGCGTCACGTTGCGCGAGGGCGAGGAAGCCCGCATCACCCAGGAACTCGGCGGCGCCTACACCGTCATCGTGAACGGCAACATGTTCCGCATCGACGGCAAGGACGCCGACGCGCTGGGCAAGGAAGTCACCACGACGGCCATCCGCGCCGGCACCGACCAGCCCGCCACGCCCGAGGCGGTCGAGAAGCACATTTGGGAGCAGCTCAAGACGTGTTACGATCCCGAGATCCCCGTCAACATCGTCGATCTCGGCCTGATCTACGATTGCGTGGTCGAACCGATCCCCGACGGCGATTTCCGCGCGAAGGTCAAAATGACGCTCACCGCGCCCGGTTGCGGCATGGGGCCGGTCCTCCAGCAGGACGTGCAGAACAAGCTGCTCTGCATCGAGGAGATCGACGAGGCCGAGGTCGAGCTGGTCTGGGACCCGCCGTGGAATCAGGGCATGATGACCGAGGCGGCCAAGCTGCAACTGGGGCTGCTGTAAATGTGGCAGGGCGGGGCTTCCGCCGAGCCTTGACTAAGCGTCCATTGAATAAGGCTCGGCAGGAGCCTCGCCCTACCTAGATTGAGATGACCAACGACACCTCCAGATCCATCGACTGGGCAACGTTGCGCGCGGATTTTCCGATCCTCGACCAGCAAGTCCACGGCAATCCGTTGATCTACTTTGACAGCGCGGCGTCGTCGCAGAAGCCGCGACGGGTCGTGGACGCCATCGTCCGTTACTACGAGCACGACCACGCCAACGTCCATCGCGGCATTCACGAACTGAGCAATCGCGCCACTGCGGCTTACGAAGGCGCCCGCGCCCGCACGGCGAAGTTCCTCAACGCGCCATCCGCCGACGAGATTGTCTTCACGCGCGGCACCACGGAGGCGATTAATCTGGTGGCCGCGACCTGGGGCGCCGCGAACCTGAAGCCCGGCGACCGCATCCTGCTCACCGAGATGGAGCACCACAGCAACATGGTGCCATGGCGGATGATTGCGGAGAAGACGGGCGCGGAAGTTGTGTACCTGTCCGTCACCGGCGACGAGGGTCTGCTCGATCTCGACCGGCTCGACGCCCTGCTCACGCCGCAGGTGAAGCTGTTCAGCCTGGTTCACATCTCGAACAGCCTCGGCACGATCAATCCGGTGAAGGAACTCTGCGCCCGTGCCCGCAATCTGGGCATCGTCACGCTCGTCGATGGCGCGCAGAGCGCCGGGCATTGCGTGGTGGATGTGCAGGACATCGGCTGTGATTTCTACGCGTTCTCGGGTCACAAGATCTGCGGACCGACCGGTGTCGGCGTGTTGTGGGGCCGGCTCGAACTACTGGAGAAAATGCCGCCATATCAGGGCGGCGGTGAGATGATCAACGACGTGAGCTTCGACCGCGTGAGTTTCAAGCATCCGCCGCACAAGTTCGAGGCCGGCACGCCGAACATGGCCGGCGCAATCGGTCTGGCGGCGGCGATGGATTACCTCGACGCCATCGGCCGCGACGCGATCTTCGCCCACGACCAGGAACTCGCCGAATACACCTACGCGCAGCTGGGTGAACTGCCGGGCATCAGACTGTTCGGTCCGTCCACGAATCGCGGCGGGTTGGTGGCGTTCGCGCTCGGCGACGTTCACGCGCACGATCTCGTGACGCTGGCGGATCAAAAGGGCATCGCCTTGCGCGGCGGGCATCACTGCACGCAGCCGTTGATGAAGAAGCTGGGCGTCACCTCGACCGCCCGAGCGAGCTTCTACTTCTACAACACGAAGGCTGAAGTGGACCGGCTGATTGAAGTGCTGGGCGGTATCCAGAAGTTTTTCGGCTGAGTGGGCGACCGACCACTCGCTCGCTCAGTTACCTCGGCAGCGCGAAGCAATAATAAATGTCCCCCGCCTTGGTGCCTGGTTTGCCGCCGCCGCCGGCCGCGATGACCACGTATTGCCGGCCATCGACTTCGTAGGTCGCGGGCGTCGCGTAGCCGCCGAATTCCATCTGGAATTCCCACAACAACTCGCCCGTGTCCTTGTCGTAGGCGTGGAAGCGCTCGTCCATGGCGGCACCGATGAAGACGAGGCCGCCCTTCGTCACCA
>CAYXDZ010000238.1:0-3943 GCA_964463815.1 uncultured Verrucomicrobiota bacterium
TCTCGGCGAGATCGCCGGTGGCGATGCCGACATTCCAGCCGCGGGCACGCCATTCGGCGAGTTTGTCATTCGCGAGCGCGCGGGTGGGGACGGTGTAGATCGCCTGGCCACGGGGTTTGCCCTGGTTGGACCACAGCTCGAAGATGAGCGTCTTGCCCGACCCCGTCGGTGCCTGCACCACGACATCGCAGCCGTCGCGCAAGGCGGTGACCGCCTGCTGCTGCCAGAGATCCGGGATGGTCAACTGGTTCAGCGAGGGCGCGGCCTGGAACTGGTCGCCAAGTGTCTGCACGCGCCGACGGTAACGGAAGTCCGTGCGGGCGAAACAGGAAATCCTCCGGCCGGGTGACCAAGGCACGGATCAACGCACCTTGCGGACCTCTTCCTTGCGCTCCTCGTTCACCACGACTTTGTTCGAAAACAACTGCCTCCCCTCCAGCCGCCAGTCCACCCGTGCGGGATACCACAGGCCCTCCCGCGTGCGTTCACGGTGAAACTGATAGTTGAAGCTGCGCAACACACCGACCACTCCGCCCAGCACGGACACGGGTTCGCTCAGGTGCAGGTCGGCTTTGGCCACCGCCCAATCCTGTTCATCCACCCAAATGCGGCCGGCGGCCCGGTTGATGAGCCGCTCCTTCAGGCCACTGGGCGAGGGCTGCTTCCGGGCGGGGGCGAAGTCCAGCACGAGCACCGTCCGGTCGCCCAGTGTTTCCCGGCCCTTGAGCGTGAAGTCGAAGCGCTTGAGTGTCTGTTGATCGACGGGAAAATCACTGCGGCTGAAAGCCCGGCCGCTGGTGATCGCTTCCGCCGCGGCCCGTTCGTCCAGCTCCATGGATGCGCCGGCTTCGTCCGTCGTGGCGCGCAGGAACAGGGTTGGCTCGGCTTCCAGATCAGGTTGGTGCAGGCGGTCGCGCGCCTTGCGCTTTTTCACGCGCCCCTTCGCGTTGAACTCCTCCCGCAGCCGGATCGTGCGGAATTGGTAACGCTGTTTGAAGTCGTGATCATTGTGCTCCTCAAGCTGCGCGCGTTCGATCATGCGTTCGAGCACGAGGTCCAGATCGGGCAGCGGCGGGGCGTCCTCCGCCCGGGCGACGGTCAGGGTCAGCAACCAACAGCTCAGACAGGCAAGGCGGGCGAGGGAGTGCATAAGGTTGCCGCATTGGATGGCCGGCGCAGCCTCCCTGTTCAATCCCAATGCGCCCTTCCTGGCAAAGCCGGCTTTCCCCCGTGTCCCGCGTAAAAACTTGTGCCTCCGCTGTCGTGGCCTTAAATGACCCGGCCATGCCTGTCTTTCACGAATGCCAGCGCTGCACCGCCTGTTGCCGCTGGCCGGGACAGGTCCGGCTGGAAGCCGCCGAGATCACGCGCCTGGCCGGTTACCTCCAACTGACGGAAGCGGATTTCATCCAGCAGTTCACCCGCCTGACCACCGACCGACGCGGCCTCGCGCTGCTCGACAAGGCGAATGGCGAGTGCGTCTTCCTCGACGGCGAGGACTGCCGCGTCCAACCGGTCAAGCCGCAGCAATGCCGCGACTTCCCCAACTTGTGGAACTTCCCCGGCTTCGAGCAGCATTGCCGGGCCATCCCGCGCGAAGTCAGCGCCGATGAATGGCGGCGGCTGGTGCAGGCCGCCACTGCTCGCAGTCACCTTTCCCAACCCGGCAATTCCGTTGAATCGGCCAGCGCATGAAATCACCCACGCCATCCCAGTCGGCCGCCCTTGCCGCGCGGGGCAACGTGTTGCTGGAGGCCGGCGCGGGCGCGGGCAAGACCAGCACGCTGGTTGCGCGCTGCGTGGCGGAACTCTGCGCGGAGTCCAATGCCGTCTCGCTGGATGAACTATTGATGGTGACCTTCACCGAAGCGGCGGCGGCGGAGATGCGGCGGCGCATCCGCGAAGCCCTGACCGATCGGGCGGCCCGCGAGCCGGCCAATCAGCGACTGGCGGAGCAACTGGCCCTGCTGGATCAGGCGCGCATCGGCACGTTGCACAGCTTCTGTTATCGGCTGGTGCGCGATCACTTCCACGAGCTGGGGCTTGATCCGCAATCGCAGGTGCTCGACGAAGGCGAGGCCCGCCTGCTCGCCGCCGAAACCGTGCGGGAAATGCTGGATGAGCACTTCAATCAAGCCGCGTCCGAAGCGAGTCCCGTGCTGGAATTGATCCGCCTGCACGGTGGCGGCTCCGACCAGCCGATTCAGGACGTGGTGATTTCCATGCATCATCATCTGCAAACGCTGCCCGATCCCGCCGGCTGGCTCGCGCGCGAAGCCAACGCGTGGGCGCGGTTTGATCCACCCGCTTGGGAAGCGCTGCTCGTGGAGGAATTCAACGCGGCTCTGCCCGGCTGGCGGGCGCAGTTGCAGTCGCAACCAGCCGAAAACGAAGTCGCGCACCGCTGCGCCGGCTGGCTGTCCGGTTTGTCGGCAACGCCCACGCGCGACGCCCTCGCTTC
This sequence comes from uncultured Verrucomicrobiota bacterium, assembly GCA_964463815.1. Lineage (GTDB taxonomy): Bacteria > Verrucomicrobiota > Verrucomicrobiia > Limisphaerales > RI-55 > RI-55. Next base: position 2,462 of record CAYXDZ010000238.1, read on the forward strand.
CGTGTTGAGGCAAGTTGCCGGACAACGCGCGGACGAATTTTGGCCGCGGGGCACGAAGGGGAAATTCCGCGATCCCATTCTGTCCGTGCTCGAAGAAGCCGCCGTGCTGGCTTCTTTCGCGGCCCCGGAGGGCGCAACCGGCGATCCGCTGGCGGAAGATTTCGCACTGGCCCGTCCGCACGTGCTCGCCTTGCTCGAACTCGTGCATGAGTTTGGCGAACGCTTCACCGCCCGCAAACGCCAACGTGCCGGCCTCGACTTCAGCGATCTTGAACAACTCTCGCTCCGGCTGCTCTGGGATCACGCGGCGAACCAACCCACTGCCATCGCCCGCGAATGGCGCGACCGGCTGCGGGTGGTGTACGTGGATGAATACCAGGACATCAACGAGGCCCAGGACCGGATCATTGCCGCGATCAGCCGCGAAGGTGCGGAGGCGAACCGCTTCCTCGTCGGCGATGTGAAGCAGAGCATCTACGGCTTCCGCCTCGCGCGGCCGGATATTTTCCTGCGCTACGCCCGCGCCTGGCGCACCGCCGCCGGAGAGGGACGGGTGCTGCCGCTCGCGGACAACTTCCGCAGTCACGAAGCAATCCTGGCCTTTGTGAATCGCTGCTTCGCGTCGCTGCTCCGCGAGGAGGTGGGCGGCATCGGCTATCCGCCCGAAGCGCATCTTCAGTTTGGTGATCCCGCCGGCCGCTCCGCACTCTCCCGGACGACCGATCCCCAACCGCGGGTCGAGCTTTGCCTGCGCCTGACCGCAGGCAGCCGTTCGACGGAAGAATCGGAGGACTCCGCGAATGCCGCCGCCGAAGAAGAACTGACCAACGCCGAGACCGAAGCCCGCATCGCCGCCGCCCGGTTGCGCGAACTGAAAAACGCCGGCACGCCGGTCTTTGATCGTGCCACCCAATCCCTGCGCCCGGTCGAGTGGCGCGACATGGCCGTGCTGCTGCGGGCCACCGCCGGCAAGGCGGAGATTTACGCCCGCACGTTTGCGCGCGCCGGCATTCCGCTGGCCGCCGATCGCCGGGGATTTTTTGATGCGATCGAGATCAGCGATCTGGTCAGCCTCCTCCTGTTGCTCGACAACCCCCGGCAGGACATCCCGCTGCTGGCGGTGCTGCGCTCGCCCCTGGTCGGGTTGAACGCGGATGAACTCGTTGCCGTGCGGTTGGCCGCGCCCGAGGCCCGCTCGTTTTGGGTCCCGTTGAACCGCTTTCACGAAGTCGATACGTCCACCGCCGCTCCCGCCGCGCAAAAAGTCTCCCGCTTTCTCCTGGCCTTTCATCGCTGGCGGGACCGCGCCCGGCGCGGCTCGCTTTCGCAATGCCTCGAAGACCTGCTTGATGAGACGCACTACGCGGCCTGGCTGGCGGCCCAACCGCGCGGCGACGAGCAGCTCCGCAATGTCCAGCGCCTGCTGGAACTGACGCGGCATTACGATTCCTGGCAGGGGCGCGGGCTCCATCGCTTCCTGGA
>CAYXDZ010000238.1:3953-5834 GCA_964463815.1 uncultured Verrucomicrobiota bacterium
CGACGAGGACGGTGCGGGACCGGAACCCGCCACGGCCACCGGTCGCGATGCGGTCCGGTTGATGACGATCCACGCGAGCAAGGGGCTGGAATTTCCCATCGTGCTGCTGGCCGACCTGAACAAACCGTTTCGACAGGACGCGCCAACGGCGGGCTTCCTCGTGGACGACGAGCTTGGGCTTTGTCCGATGATCAAAGATCCAGGCGGCCGGAAGGAATATCCCTCGCTGCGCATGTTGCGGGCGCAGCGCCGCCAACGCCAGCGGTTGCTGGCCGAGGAAATCCGGTTGCTTTACGTGGCGATGACCCGCGCCTGCGACCGGCTCATCCTGCTGGGCACCGCCCGTCAAAGCCGCGCGGAACAACGCTGGACTTCCGCAGACGGCGACGCGCCCGTTCGCCCCGACTTGAACAGTGCCCGCTCGCCGCTCGATCTGCTCGGGCCGCTCCTGCCGGACTTGTGTCAACGCGGCGACTGGCGGGACGTGGCTGAGGGAGCTTCCGAATGCCTCAACTGGCGTCTGCTCGCCGGGGACGAAGCGCCGCCGGCCGGCAAGCTCGCGGAGGTGGCCGCCTCAGCGCCCGCTCCCCAGGCAGCGCCGGTGGACCTGGACGCACTGAGCGAGCGGCTCCAGTTTCGTTATCCCTTTCTGGAAGCGACCCGGCAGGCGGGCAAGACCACCGTCACCCGGGTCCGCCGGCAGATCGCCGAACTGGCCGAGACCGAGGCGACCGAACTCTTCCGCCCCCCAGCCGGCCCCCGCACGGCGCGGAAAACCACGGGCCTCTCCGCCGCCCAGGTCGGCATCGCGCATCACACTTTTTTCCAGAATGTCGCCTTCGACGCGGTGGGCGACCCGGCCGGCCTGGCGCGCGAAGTGGAACGCCTCGTGGCCGGCGGTCGGCTCTCGCCGGAGGAAGCCCGCTCGCTGGGACTCGACCGCGTGCTCCGCTTCTGGTCCGGCGAAGTGGGCCGGGAAATCCGGGCGCGCTCGGCCCAGGTTCAGCGCGAACTCGCCTTCACCCTGGCGCTGCCTGTCAGTGAGCTGGAGGCCTTGCTTCACTCCGGGCCACCGGCGGGACCGGCCGCCCGGGCGGACACGGACCGGGTGATTGTGCAGGGCATCGTCGATCTGGCGGTGATTGGTCCGGAGGAAATCTGGATTCTCGACTACAAGACCGACCAGGTGGCGGCGGACGGCGTGGTGGAACGCGCCCGCGCCTATCAACCCCAGGTCGAGCTTTACCGCCGGGCGCTGGAACGCATTTACCGGCGGCCGGTCACCCGCGTCTGGCTGCACTTCCTTCAGCCGGGGATCAGCCCGGCCATGCAGTTCCCGCAGCAGGATCGCCCGCGGTGATGCCGCCGCCGACGGTGGGCCGGAAGCGAGGCTGGAAGCGGTTGCCAATAGTTAAAGCCTCCTACCCTCATGTTTTCTTTATGATTGGCACATGCCGTTCACGGCGAAACACCTTCACTTGGGTCTGCTCTTGATCGCGCGCGTTGACCTTCTTGTGAATGTCTTGATGAAGTCTGCTACAATGGGAGAGGTTGCCTCGGATGCGATTTGAAGAGCCGTCTCGCCGTCGTTGTTTCGCACCGTTGGATTGGCACCATGTTCCAGCAACATGCGAACTATCCGCAGCGCAACTTGATGCTCTCGTTCCGTAAACGCATTGCGAGCAAACTCAGCCGCGCGAAGCAGCGGTGTGTCACCATTCTTGGCCCGGTGATTAACATTAGCGGCCGCTTCGATTAAGAGGCGCGCAACTCCCTCTGCACCTCGATAAGCCGCTACCATCAGTGGGCTCAGCCCTTCGGGTTCTGTCCAATCTACTGGGCTCCCAAGACCTATCAGAGTGCGTGCAATCTCCTCGTGCC
>CAYXDZ010000239.1:0-5829 GCA_964463815.1 uncultured Verrucomicrobiota bacterium
TGGCCTGCACGCTCGCCTGGGTGTCGGCCGGCAGGGCCACGGCGCTCTCGACCCGCGCCTGGCGACGCTCGAGGTCGAGTTTCACCAGGCGTTGAAACTGGGAGAGCGTCGGCACGTAACCCCGCGGCCGCTTCTCAATCACGGCCGAAACCGCCTGACGCACGCGGGCTTCATCAAGCTGGCCGTTGACGAGGCAGGCTTGAAAAAGCTGCTTGGCGTCGCGGCGGGATTGTTTGCTGATCTTCATACTGGTGCGGAGTGCGGAACGCAGAACGCGAAATCAAACTCAGGCGGCCAACTGCTTGTTGGTCTCGTCCGCGAGCCGTTTCTGGTCGTCCACGGTCAGGATCTTGCCGGTGACCTTGGCGCTGGTTTCGACCACCAACCGGCCGACTTCGGCGCGCAGTTCGGCGAGCATCCGGGCGTGATCCGCCTCGGCGGCTTCGCGGGCCTTGACGATGATCTGTTCGGCCTGGTTGATGGCCTTCTGGCACTCCGTTTCGAGAACTTTGCTGGCGGCGGCGCGGGCTTCCTCGATCAAAGCGGTCGCCTGCGCGTTGGCCTGGTTCAGCACTTCCTGCCGGGCGGCTTCGGTGCGGGCGAGTTCCTGTTTGATCTTGTCCGCATTGGCCAGGCTTTCGGCGATGGTCTGGCGGCGCTGTTCGAGCACCTGCAGGATCGGCTTGTAGGCAAATTTGTAGAGCAGGGCCGCGACAATCGTGAAGCTGATGCACTGCGAGATGAAGAGGGTCCAACTGATGCCGAAAGTCTCGGCGGTCGAACCGGCGAGATCACCCAGGCCGCCGCCGGCAGCAGCAAGAAAGAGAGTATTCATATCCAGTAAATTAAATCAGGACAAAGGCCGGGCGGTGCGCGGTTGGCACGCCGCCCGGCACAGGCTCAGTTAACCAAGAAGATGGCGAAAAACACGATGCCTTCAGCGAAGGCCGTGCTCAGGATCGCCTGAACCAGGATCTTGGTGGCGGCACCGGGATTACGGCCGACCGCTTCGGAGGCCTTCATACCGATGATACCCACGCCGATCGCGGCCCCGAGGGCGGCGGCGGCGACGTGGATGTTGCCAGTGATTGCAGCTAACATGGGGAGCATGGTTTTGTCCTTTCTTTGTTCTCTCCGGCGCGTCTCACAGTCTTGCCATGATCAACGCGCCGAAATTCGTTAATGGTGTTCCGCGTGGGCGTGTTCCTCGTCGTGGGTGCAGATCAACAGGGTGAACACCGAAGTCAACAGCATGAAGACCAGCGCCTGGACCATGCCCACGAGCAGTTCCATGAAATAAAACGGGATCGGCACCAGCCAGCCAAACGCCGGTCCCCCGAGCGCGGTCATCGTCTCCAGCATGTTTTCCCCGGCGAAAATGTTGCCGAACAACCGGAAACTCAGCGAAACCGGCCGGAACAGGATGGAAACCACCTCCAGCACGCCGACCAGCAGAAAGACCACGATCATGAGCACCTTCATGAAGCCCGCGGTTTCACCTTTCGGCCCAAAGATGTGCATCAGGAAGCCGCCGGGACCATTCGCCTTGAGCGCCCAGTAGGTCCAGCAGACGAAGAAGATCATGGCCATCGCCAGGGTCATGTTCATGTCGGCATTCGCGCCGCGCAGAAATGGCCTGGTGATGTGGTGACCGGTCGGGTCGGAAGTAAAGCCGACCGTGCCCACGCCGGGAATGAGGCCGAACCAGTTGCAGGCCAGAATCATGATGAAAATCGTCGCGAAGAACCAAAAGGTCTTCTTGACCAGATCTGAGCCGATGATGCCTTCGAGAAAGTCGTAAAGCCCGCCGACCAGCCATTCCCAGAAATTCTGGGCACCTTCCGGTACCGCTTTGACGTTCCGGGTCGCCATCTGGGCCGCGACGATCAGAAGGATGGCCACCGCCCAGGTGACCACCATGGAGTTGGTGATCTGGAAGAAACCGAGGTCCACCAGCACCGGGGCGTAGGTCGGCAATCCCGCCGCTGAAGCAAACGGCGTCAATCCGAACAGAAAAAGGGCGGCGAAGATGACTTTCAGCATGCGCATGAGTCCAAAAATGGCCTGAGATAAAGTGACTGCCGGGCAAATGATCCAGACACGAGTGCTGCCGTCTGGTTGTAACGGGACGCGAAGCTGCCTTGGCGTGATTTTTTTCACAAGGGTTTTTTTGCCAAGCGGGGCGTCTCCCCTGCGGGTATTAAGCGACGCGATTCAGCAAATCACTTCCCTTGATCAAGGTCCGTTGGCGACCAGCCTGGAACGATTGCCATGATCCCTTTTGCTAAGGGTTTGGGCCGCCGTGCCGATAAACCATTGCAGCAGAATCCCCCGTGCGTGGGGCATGGATGTGAGCGGCGTGGATGCGTCGTGCGCGCCAGAATTATGAAGACCGCCGTTTTTGAACCCAGTAACATGCGCGCCATGAGCGACGCGCTTGAATCGGCCGAGGCCCGCGCGGGCAAACCGGCGGCGACCCCGGCGGTCTGGCTGGAGGGCGGACTGGCCATTCTGAATGCTGCGGGAGAGATCATCGAGATCAACCCCGAGCTGGCCGCCTGGTTGGGGAGCGATCCCGCTTCGCTGACCGGCCGCAGTCTGCCCGAAGTGCTGGAAGCCCGGCAACCCGGCTGGGCGCAAGCCGTGTCCGGCTGTCTGTTCTCCGAGAACGCCTTTGGCTCGCTGTTGCTCGTCACCGACGATGAATCCTCGCCGGTGCATTGCCGGCTCGAAGCCGCCCGGCACGGCGACCGGGTGTTTGCCCGGCTGGCCTCGGTGCTGCCTTCGGCGACCGAACTGGCCGAAGGTGCCTGGGATGAAACCTTGCGCGGTCGCCGGGCGCAGCAGGAGATGTTTGCCCGATTGGTGCGGGCGGAATCACGCCTCGAACTGTTGATGCGCCGCTGGCCCGGTGTCATTTTCAGTCAGCGTGCGGACTACAGCTATCATTTTGTCAGCCCGCAGATGGAGGACTTGACCGGCATCCCGCTCCGGCAATGGAGCCAGCAACCGCAGCTTTTCTGGCAGGTCATCCACGAGGCGGATGCCGACGAGGTGCGTTCGCGGATTCAACGGGCGACCCTCGCGCGCCAGCCGATGTCCTTCACCTACCGGATTCGCCACGCGACGACAGGCAAGGTTACTTATCTGCTGGAACATCGCGATCCAGTGGTGACCACCAACGGGATCGTGCTGGGCTACGAAGGGTTCTGGGTGGACGTCACCCGGCAGACGATTGCCGAGCGCCGGCTGTCCTCGGCGGCCTGGAAGGAAACCTTGTCGGTGCTGACGATGGGCCTGGCGCACGACTTCCGGAACCTGATGGCCGGCATCGGTTCGTTGAGCGAAAACTTCCTCGATCAAGCCGCCCCCGGTCCGGGGTTTGCCGAGAACATGCGGCTGATCATGAACAATTCCCGGCACGCCAGCCAGTTGGTGCAGCGGATCATCAGCCTGCATCACGGCCAGCCCGGCGAGCGCAATTATCATGACCTGAACGAGCTGCTCAAGGAAGCCGCCGAGCTGATCGCCAAGATCATCCCGCGCCGCATCACCATTACCACCACCACGCACGATGGCGCGCTGCCGGTGTATCTCGACGCGGTGGAATTCCGGCAGGTCATCATCAATCTCCTGCTCAACGCGGTCGATGCCATGCCGGATCGCGGACAGCTCGCCATTGGTTCGACCCTCCACGAAACGCTGCCCGCGTGGGAACATTCGTGCGGCGTCACGCCACGCCTGCCGGTCGTCGCGCTCTCGATCCAGGACACGGGGACCGGCATCAAGCCGCGGCATCTGGCCAGCTTGTTTGATCCATTCTTCACCACCAAGGCGCTGAACAAGGGCTCCGGGCTGGGCCTCTACAACGCCCGCTTGTTCGTCGAGAAACACCAGGGCGCGATCTCCGTCGAGTCGGAGGAAGGCAAAGGAGCGACCTTTCGCGTGTGGCTGCCCATCGCGGACTTCACCGAGGGGGAACGCGAATTCGCCGCGCGCAACTCCGAGCGCCGCAGCCTGTTGTTTGTCGGCTCGGAAGGCCGCACAAGCGACAACACGGTCGAGTTTCTGCGCACGGCGGGCTATCATGTGGTCGTCGCGCATTCGCTCGAACTTGCCCTAGCCATGCTGGAATCCGGCGAGTGTCCGTTCGCGGGCGTTTACGTGCAGGCGGAGGACCTCGCCTCCGGATTCTGCGAACTGCTGCAGCCGGCCGCACCGGGCAACGGCCGCTTGAAAACCATTTTGCAAATCGTCGGCCGGAATGAAGACGAGTTTGACTCCGCGCTGTTGCGCCGGGCGGACGTGCTGCTCGGAGCCGAGCTGTCACAGGCGGCCATTCATCAACGGCTCGAAGAGCTCTTTGCCCAGGCTTAAGCATGAAGTCCAACCCCTCCGATCTGGACAGTTCCCTGCACCGCATCCTCGTCGTGGATGACGAGGAGATCGTGCTGGTCGCGCTTCGGGAAACGCTGCGACGCGAAGGGTATCAGGTGGACACCACCACCGACGCCCTGCAGGCGCTGGACATGGTCCGCAAGGAACAATACGCGGTCATCATCACCGACCAGATGATGCCGGTGCTCTCGGGGTTGGAATTCCTCGCGCAGGTGAAACAGGTCCAGCCCGACGCCACGCGCATTTTGATCACCGCCGTGCTGAGCCTGAGCACGGTCATTGACGCGATCAACAAGGGCGAGATCTACCGGTTCATCGTGAAGCCCTGGCTGCGCGAGGAATTGCTCGCCACGGTGCGCAACGCCGTGCAGCGCTACGAACTGCTGCTGCGCAACGCCGTGCTCCAGGCGACGACGCTGAGCATGAACGAGAAGCTCGCGAGCGTGAACCAGTCACTCGAAGAACAGGTCGCGCGCGGCGTGGAGCAGAACCGGCGGTTGAATGAATTGAACGCGGCCATGGCCGCCAACCTGAGCCACTCCGTCGAGCTGTGCTTGAACGTGATGCAGACCTTTTACCCGGTGCTCGGCCTCCGCGCCCGCCGCGCGTACGCGATCAGCCTCGCGATGGCCGAGAGCCTCTCCCTCAGCCCCGAGGACACCCAGGTGTTGGAATACAGCTCCCTGTTGCACGACATCGGCCTCGTGGGCGTGCCGCGAAACCTGATCAAGAAATGGCAGGAAACGCCCGGCGCGTTATCCGCGGCCGAACGGGCGTTGATCGAACAACATCCCGTGCTCGGTGAGGAACTCGTCCGGTTCATGCACCACCTCGAACCGGTCGGGCGGTTGATCCGGTCGCATCACGAACGCTTCGATGGCAGCGGCTATCCCGATGGCTTGAGCGGCGAGGCGATCCCGCGGCTGGGGCGGTTGCTGGCCGTGGCGGTTGCCTTTGCCGAAGGCACGGGCACCGATGCGGAAACCCTTGAAAGCATCCGGCATCGCAGCGGCACGGAGTTCGATCCGGACGCCGTGCGCCTGCTCGTGCGTTGCCAACCGCGCGCCGTGGTGCCGCGCAAAGAGCGTGAGCTGCTCCTGACGGAACTGGAACCCGGCATGGTGATGGCCCGCGGCATTTACACGGCCAACGGCATCTTGTTGATCCCCGAGGGCCAGGTGCTGACCGAGGCGGCGATCGACAAGTTAAACAATCATCACCGCGTCAACCCGCTCAACCAGACGTTGTTGATCTACTGCTGAAGACGTAACGCACCTTGAAGACGGCCTTTTACAACCACGAACTGCCAGCCACGGTCCGGCCGTTACCGCCCGCGCGCGAACGCTGGTGGCGGTTGTTCTTCGATCATTCGGAGGATGCCCTGGTGGTGTGCCGTCCGGATGGCACCATCGAGGAGGCCAATCCCCGGGC
>CAYXDZ010000240.1:0-1724 GCA_964463815.1 uncultured Verrucomicrobiota bacterium
CTCTGGCCCGACCCCGCGCATCAGCAGGCAAATCGCGAACTGGTGACGGCATTGTTGATTCGGCGCGATGCGATTTTACAAGCGGCCCGGAGCGCGGGCTTCACGGATGATTCCCTGGGCTTGGCCACCGGGGTTTTTGATACGTGGCGGAGCGCGCTTGATTCGACGAGCCCCTTCTGGCCGGGCAATACCGTCAGCCGCTGGATTCTGCGCGAGTTGACCGCCCGCGATGCCGATGGCGTCATCGCCGCCGGTTTGATCAAGCCGCAGCCCGGCGCTTCGATCGACGCGTGGGCCGGGGAACTTCAGTCGGAACAGGTCTTCGTGGCCAGTTGGGATCGGCTTGGTCCCGCCCTGTTGCGGGAAGTCGAAGGCCGCCTCCGGTGGGTGCTCATCGCCATCAGCGGCATGCTCCTGCTCACACTGTCGGCCACGTATCGGCGCTGGCCGGAAGTGGTTCTCAGCCTGAGTGCGCTGGCCTTCAGCGGGCTGCTTCTGCTGGCCGTGATGTCCGTCGCCGGTTGGTCGTGGAACCTGATGAACTTGATGGCCGTGCCGTTGCTGCTCGGGGCCACGGTGGATTACTCGATCCACATGCAGCTCTCGCTGCGCCGGAACCGGGGCGAAGTCGCGGTCGCTTTCAACAGCACCGGCCGGGCGCTGTTGCTGTGCGCGGCGACCACCGCCGCCGGTTTCGGTTCCTTGGGACTGTCGAGCAACGCCGGGTTGGCCAGCCTCGGCAAGGTCTGCGCCGCCGGCGCGATCTGCGCGGCAATCACCGCCTACTTTCTGCTGCCTTGGTGGTGGCGGTTGCTGGCCGGTCGTTACTTGAAAACCGACGAGGAACAAGCAATGACCACCGGCGCCCAACCTGGAACGGCTTCCCGCCTCTATGGCTTCGCCGCCTGGCGGTTGGGTCTGCGTTGCGCGCGGTGGCTGCCGGTTGCGTTCGCCCGCGTGCTGGGGGCAAACCTGGCCGCTGCCTATGGTTTGCTGGCGCGCTCGCGGCGGCGGGTGGTTGAGGAGAATCTGTTGCCAGTGGTGGGAGGCGACCCGGTGATCGCCCGCCAAACCGCCGCCAGGTTGTTTCGCAATTTCGGTGTCAAACTCGCCGATCTGTTGCGCTACGAGAGCGGGCGGCCGGTCGCTCAACTCTTCCGCGAGTTGCCCCCGCCCGAAGGCTTCGCCGCTCTCGTGCGACCGGGGCGCGGCACCATTCTGTTGACTGTTCACCTCGGCAACTGGGAGTTTGGCGCGCCGCTGTTGCGCCGGCTGGGCGTGAAGCTGCTGGTCGTCACCCTGGCTGAACCGGGGACCGGCTTCACCGAGTTGCGCGAACGGGCGCGCCGCCAATGGGGTGTCGAAACGCTCGTCATCGGGCAGGACGCCTTCGCTTTCGTGGAAGTGCTGAAGCGGCTGCAGGAAGGTGCGTTGGTCGCCCTGCTGGTTGATCGCCCGCCCGCCGGCACCGGCGTCGAGGTCGAGCTTTTTGGCCGGCCGCTCGCCGCGTCCGTCTCCGCGGCTGAACTCGCGCGGGCCAGCGGCTGCGCCTTGATTCCGGTGGCGCTTCCCTGGACGCCCGCCGGCTATGAAATCATCGTGCTGCCGGAAGTTCCCTACGAACGTTCCCAGCTCGCCGGCCGCGAATCGCGCCGCGCGTTGACCCAGGAAATCCTGCGTGCATTCGCGCCGGTGATCCGCCAGCATCCCGATCAATGGTTTCA
>CAYXDZ010000240.1:1824-5826 GCA_964463815.1 uncultured Verrucomicrobiota bacterium
CCGCTGGTTCGCCGCGCAGGCGGAGATCAAGACCTGGTCGGCGGAACTCGTCCAGACGCGCACGCTCAAGGCCCTGAAAGACCCGTTGCAGACGCCGGGTCGCGTGTGGTTCACGCTGCCCAACCGCTTCCGCTGGGAACTCGGCGAACCGGCGCAAACCATCGCGCTGCGCGAAGCCGAAGCCCTGGTGATCATGTATCCCCGCCTGAAACGCGCCGAGCGTTACGCGCTCGATGAACCGGCCGCCGGCCAGTGGCGCGATGCCTTGACGTTGCTGGAGGCGGGCTTCCCCCGGAGTCGCGCTGATTTGGAGAAGCAGTTCAAGCTCGAGTCCTTCACTACGACGGGCGACGCGGCGGAACTCGTGTTGCAACCGCGCTCCAGCCGCGCCCGCAAGCTGATCGCCGAGGTGCGCCTGGTGATCGGCCGCGAGGATCTGCAATTGCGCGCGACCGAGCTGCGCTTCGCCGATGGCAGCCAGATGCGGAATGACTTCAGCGCCGCGAAAGTTAATCCGCCGCTCGACGAGATGCTGTTCACGGCAGTGATTCCCGAGGACTTCAAGGTCAGCGAACCACTGGCCGGTCGCGCGCGATGAACGAGTTGTGGAACCAGGCGCTTCGCCATCTGCCGCACGGGCCGGAGTTTCGTTTCGTGGACCGCCTGCTTGAGCTCGATCCCGGCAAACGTGGCGCCGGTGAGTATCGCGTGCGCGGCGACGAGGCCTTTCTCCAAGGACACTTTCCCGGTCAACCCATCATGCCGGGGGTGATCCTCGTCGAGGCGGTCGCCCAGCTCGCCGGCGTCGTCGCCCAATGCGATCCCGCCGTGCCGCCGTTGCCCGGCCTCAAACTGACGGCGATTCGCGCGGCCAAGATCTTGGGAACTGCCGCTCCCGGCGAGACGCTCACTTTGCGGGCGGAGATCGCCGGCCGCATGGGCAACCTCGTGCAGGCCCGGGGCAGCGCCGAAACCGGCGGCCGGGTGCTGTTGCAAACGGATGTGGTGCTGGCGGGAGCCTTGGCTTGTCAATAGCTCTGGATGGCCAACGAGAGTCGGTTTGGGTTGCACACGCAGAGCCGGCGCTGCTGGGCGCTACGGTGCCAGCGGGTCGTGCTGGACCGGGAGCAACGCCTCGAACGGGAAATATGGGTATGGTGCGGTGGAGGTGGTCGAAGGCTTGGCGCAGTTCCGGTTCCTCCCGGCGGTCCGTCTGGCATGAAGCCGTGGCTGCTTGTAATCGATCGCCCGCGGCGATCCGCAAGCCGGGTATGTCGTCATCTGCGATCAGGTTGGCGTTCACCCGCAGCCCGGAGACACGTCCCTGCCCGCGCGCATTCACCTGTTGCCGCTGCCGCCCTGCAGTCCGGAATTCAATCCTGTCGCAAGGCTGGGGGATCAACGCAGGACGTGACCCGCAATCGACACTTCGCCGATCTGGATCAACTGGAGGAAGCCTTGACCGGACACTACGTCCCTTCTGGAAGACCCCTGCGCGCGGCTTGTCGCTCGTTCATCACTGGTTGCATACTCCGGCAAACGCTACCGCCTGACTCATTCTATCCAAACTCAATGAGAAATGGTAGGAGAGCATCTGGTCCATTGATGCCAGACGAGTTTGTCACGCAACGGAGGAGCTTGCTGTCCCAGACTGTCTGGCTTTGATTGGCGTCCATGGTTTCCGCGTAAGTGAAGCCCCCCGAATGAGGGGACAAGCATCGGGCATTCGCTTCCGTTGATGTCCTCCACCGCCCGGCGGTGGCCCCTTGCCGGCGGTTGGGTTTTCGGCAGGAGGCGTATCTGGTGGAGCATCCCTGATACCAGGGCCACTGGGGAAGTGAATCCGTGTTCGCAAGGTTGAAGCGTCCCTGGGTGGGGTGAGACCCGTGTCGGGCGTCCAGCCGCCTTCAGGCTGCGCCGCCGGCCCCGGATTCTTGCCGCAACGCGGCGGCCCGGCCTTTGGGCAATCGGTCCAGATGCTGGAGCAGGAAGCCGTGGAGAAAGTGCGTCAATTCCTTCACCTGCCCGGCATCGGGCTTTAGCTGAAAAGCATCCGCCCAGCTCACGGGGAAGATTTCCTCCACCAGCCGCCGGGTGCGCGGGCTCACGCGGGCGGTGGTCACATCCGGGCGCAGGCCCAGTTCGGCGAGCAGCTTCAGTTCAAACCACAACACGGATTCGACCCGCCAGTCGTGTCGGGCGAGTTCGCCGAGAAAGCCCGCAGCCAGTTCGTACACTTCCGGCAAGGGCGTGTCGCGCTCGGTGGTTTGCTCAATCAAGCTCACGGCATAGGCGGCTTGCTGGAGCCGGTCCACATCGCGGCGCAAGGCGGCGTGGGTCTCGCGCAGGCGGACTTCCTTCAACGCATGGAGGTCGGAACGGCGGGCCCGCACAAACGTCAGGTCCGCGATGAAACAAAGATCGAGTTTGCCGCGAAAAGCGGACTTTGGGCGGCGGGCCCCCCGGGCCACGGTGGCGATGCGTCCGGCGTCGGCCGTGAGCCAGTGGACGATGAGGCTGGTCTCCGTGAGCGGGCGGGTGCGCAGGATCAGGCCGGTGGTGCGCTCTTCCATGCGGAGGCTCAGCGCTCGACGATCAGGGGTTCGGGTTCCGCCGCCGGCTTGACGGTGGGTTGCGGCGCGAGGTCCGCGATGGCCTGGCTGCGATACTCCGGCGAAACCGAACCAAGGCTGACGATGAACTTGATGCCGTCGGCGATGGACATGTCCAGTTTCACGACCTCCGCGTCGGGCAGCAACAGAAGAAAACCGGTGGTGGGATTGGGTGTGGTGGGCACAAACACGCTCACCACATGGGCGGCGGTGCGGGCCTGAACTTCCTCGTGTTGGTCGCCGGTGATGAACCCGATCGAATAGATACCCTTGCGCGGAAACTCGATCATGACGACCTGCTGAAACGAGGATTTCTTGTTCGAGGTGAACGCCTGGTTGACCTGCTTGATCGCGCCGTAAATCCGGTTCAGCAGCGGCACCCGCAACATCAGCAGATCCACGAGCTGGATCATCTTCTTGCCGATGTAGTGCCGGGCGAACCGGCCGATCAGCGCAATCAAGGCCACGGCCAGGCAGAGCGCCAGCAGCTTCCACGGCAGCAGCATCTCGCCCGACAGGGCGTTCACGTAGATCCACTTTTTATCGAGGGGCAGCCACTTGAGGAAGAAGAGCAGGAAGTCCGTGACGTTGGAGATGGTGCCGAAGAGCCACTTGACGATGGCCAGGGAAATGACCGCGGGCAGCACGATGGCCAGGCCGGTGTAAAAATTGGCCTGCCAGTGGTTGATGGGTTTGCCGTCTTTCATGTCAGGTGGCGGGCGTCACTTTATGGCCGATTTCGGCGGGAGCAAAGCGTTTCCGCAGCGAACGCACCAACCGGTTTTCCACGCGTTTCATCGCGCGTCGGGCGGCCGGTTCGAGGTCGTCGTGACCCTGCAAATGCAGACAGCCGTGAACCGCATAGCGCACGATCTCCGCCTGCCAGGTGCTGCGAAAGCGCGGGGCCAGCGCGACGGCCTCATCGACGCACACATAGATCTCGCCGTGCAGGTCCGTCGGGCTCGGGGACGCGCGATGACTGAAGGTGATCACGTCCGTGCTGCCCTCGTGTTGGAGGAAGGTCTCGTTCACCCGGGCCATTTCCGCCGCGCCGACCAGGTGGATGCCGATCTCGAAACGGGCCACGCCCAGTTCACCGGCCAGGACTTCTAGCAGCAGGGCTTTCAACCGGCGGGTGTCGAGGCGCCAGCGCCGCTGGCGGTTGCGGATTTGCAGCACGCGGCTCATTTGGCCCGCACGCGGTGTTCCTCGTAGGCTTCGATGATGCGCTGCACGAGCGGATGCCGCACGACGTCGCGCTTGTGAAACTCGACGATGCCCACGCCGTCGATCTTTTGCAGCGCCTGGACGGCTTCATGCAGGCCGGACTGTTTGTGGTGGGGCAGGTCCACCTGCGTGGGATCGCCGGTGATGACCGCCTTGGATCCGT
>CAYXDZ010000241.1:0-5816 GCA_964463815.1 uncultured Verrucomicrobiota bacterium
TCCTCGATGAGCTGCGCGACGAGCGTTTCCATCTCGACCGGGGAGGCACCCGGCAGCCGGGTGGAAATATAAATCGTGGGCACCTCGACCGACGGCGTGCGATCCACGCCCAGGTGCATGAAGCCCGTCGCCCCGACGACCACAAGCGCCAGCACAATCATCGTCGCGAAGACCGGCCGGCGGATGGAGATGGCGGCAAGCGATTGCATGGCTCAGGACGAAGTGGTGTCCGGGCCGTCCGGGCGAGGGAGGGATTGCGTGGCGGCGGGAGCGGTCTGGGTGGACGGCACCACCGCCTCACCGTTCTGCAAATTGCCGGGATTCCGGATGATCAGCTCACCCGCATTCAGGTTTGTGACCACCTCCACCCACTCGCCGGCTTGCCGGCCGGTGATCACGACCCGCTCCTGAACCCGGCCTTCGACAATGGTGAACACTTTTTCAATGCCGGCGAAAACCAGCAAACTGTCCGTCGTAACGGTCACCGCCGGTTCGGCGGCATTCACCACAATCTCGGCCCGGGCGAACATTCCCGGATGCAACTTGCCGTCATTGATGATGTCCGCTTCCACGATCAGCATCCGACGCAGGGGATCAATCCCCGGGCTCACGCGTTTGATGGGGCCGACATATTCGCCGGGCAGTCCTTCCACGCGCGCCCGGGCTGTTTGGCCCAGCCGGATCAAGTGTGCCTCGCGCTCCGTCACTTCGAGGCGGAGCCGCAACGGGTTCATTTGAATCAACGTCACCACCGGCGCGCCACTGGCCAGAAACTCGCCCGGACTGGCGCGCCGATCCTGAACCGTGGCGTCGAAGGGGGCCGTCAAGGTCGTGTCGGTGAGTTGTTGGGCGGCGATGTCACGCTCGATCCGGCGTTGGGCCACCAAGGCGATCCGCTGCCTGACCTCCTCGACGGCATCCTGATAACGGTTTTCAGCGATGGTCAGGGCTGCCTTGGCCGTATCCAGTTCCGATTGGGACAGCACTCCCTCGCGTTGCAGGCGGGCGATGCGTTCACCGTTTGCCCTAGCCTCATCCAGGACCGCCTGGGCCTGGCGCACGAGGCTGGTTTGATCAGGCTCGATTTCCTGGTCTTCATCCTCGGGCGCAAGACCCAGTCGGGCCAGCGCCTGTGCCAGCGCGGCATCGGCCTGGCGGACCCGCATCTCGTAGTCGCGTGGTTCAATGCGCGAAATGATCTCCCCCCGGGTGACCGCGGTGCCGATGTCCACCTGAATCTCCCGCAACCGGCCCGGCACCTTGGTGCTGAGCGTGGCTTGTTCCTGGGCGAGGAAGGAACCAAACACCGTGACCGTCCGCTCGAGATTGCGTGCGGTCGCGGTCGTGATGACGACGGATCGCGGTTCAGACGATGAGTTGCTTTCCGCCCCGCCATCCGCGCCTTCTCGACAAGCGGTCAGGATCAGGAGAAAGGTTGCCAGCAACCCAAAGCATGCCGCCGTACGATGAACCGTTGCCATGATGGAAGTTGGAGTCGGACGTTGTGGGTGGGACTTGCATTCAGAACCCGGCCGGTTTGGTCCACTCGCAACGTGTGACGCAGACTAGGGTGATGTCGGTTCCTTTGCTATCACGTTTTTGCCGTCGCCGGGGTCAAAGCGCAATTGATTTGAATCGATGTTTGACAGCGGGGGGCAGCGGCGTAATTTCCAATCAGTGATGAGCACCAGCGCCACAGTCGAAGCTCCCAAAAACATCCTCACGGTTACCGAAGCGGCCGTCGCCCAGATTCGGACCATGTGGCAGGACAGTCCCGAAGATCAGGGCAAACCATTGCGGGTCTATGTCGAGCAGGGCGGCTGTTCCGGCATGCAGTACGGACTGGTCTTCGACGAAATACGTGATGGCGATGCGGTGCATGAATTTGCGGGGGTTTCCGTGGTGGTGGATGCGGTGAGTGCCGGTTATCTCGCCGGTTCCACAGTGGATTTTTCAGACTCCCTGAGCAGCGGAGGGTTCAAGATTACCAATCCGCAGGCCAAACAGAATTGCGGATGTGGTCGCAGCTTTGAAGCCTGAGCTGGGCTGATCAACCAGCGCCGGCTGTACAACGCCGTCCCGTGCGATGCGGGGCGGCTTTTCTTTTTGCTCAACCTTCTCGCCACCAGCGCGACTGCAACCGGGAGTCAAAACGTCCTTTTTGCTGGTCGATTTTCCGCCCAACCAATTGAGAATGGCTCACCAGTTCTTCCGTGGATCGCGGATGCGGTTGGTCCGGTTCTGCGGGAGGAACAGGAGAGCGCGTTCTTCGCCGCGCTGGCCTTCGAGCAACTGGCGGGCTTGTTCGGCGGTCATTTGGCCGTAGGCACCCATCTGTTCGTTGGGATCACCGGGTTGCTGATCTTCCAAATCGCCGGGACCGCCTTGCTGTTGCTGCTGCTGTTGTTGATTGCCACCAGCCTGTTGTTCATCGCCTTCCCGGTTGCCCTGCTGCCCGGGGTCGGCGTTGTCGGATTGTGATCCGGGGCTGCCCTGTTCCTGGCGCTGGTTGCCCTGACCTTGCTGCTGTTGCCCCTGGCCGCCTTCATTCTGCTGCTCCTGCTTGCTGCCGGGATCTTTGTTCTGACCGCTCTTGCTGCGCTCCTTCTTGAGCGCCATTAGCTTTTCTTCGACGAAGGCCTTGTTGTGCGCCGCCATCTTGTCGGCGTTGTTCATCCGCAGGGCGGAATCGTATTCCTTCACCGCCTCCTGCCAGCGTTCAATGGTCGCGTCCGGGTCAAGCCCAAGCTCGCTTTCGCCCTGGCGGAACAACGCGTTGCCGCGATTGTAAAACGACTGCTGCATCAGATTCAGGTCGCTGGTGCGCTGGGCTTCCGTGAAAAAATTGGCGGCTTCATCGAAACGCCCGGCCTGGTAAGCGGCGGCCCCCGCGTTGTAGAGCAGCCGGCTGTCGGCACTCTCTTTCTGCAGCAGCTTCCGATATTCCTCAAGGGCGGTGTTGTAATCGCCCTGGTCGTAGGCGCGGCGCGCGGAACGCGGTGAACCCAGCGCCGTGCCGGTCGCGATCAATAGAATCAGCGCCGCCTGCCAGAAAGGTTTCGGCGCGGCGGCCTTCACGTCATCCCGGCTGACCCGGCGACGCTCGGAGACGAACAACTCAAGCACGAGCAGGACAATAGCGAGCCCCAGCGGCCATTGGAAGCGGTCAATTGGCCGCTTGATCCGGGCGGCGGCGAGTTCGCCCCGGGGGAGGGGGGCCAGGCCGCGCTCATAAAGCGTGTCGATCGCATCCGGGTTGGCCAGCGACAGGTAGAAGCCCTGGGCGGCGGCGGCGACCTCCTGAAGCAATGGTTCGTTCAGCCGCGAGTTGATGACGTTGCCTTCGCCATCTCGCAGGAAGCTGACATTGCCGCGGGCATCCTTCACCTGGAGCAACTCCCCCCCGGGAGTGCCGACGCCGATGGTGAAAATGCGGATGTCTCTTTTGGCCGCTTCTTCGGCCGCCTTGACCGCGCGATTGTTGTGATCCTCGCCGTCGCTGAAGAGCACGAGGACGCGGAACGAGCCTTCGCCCTCCTCAAACGCGCTGGCCGCCGCCTCAATGGCCGCGCCGAGATCGGAACCGCCTTCCGGGATGATGTCCACGTCGAGAATGTTGACGTTCTGCTGAAAGGCCTCCTGATCGACCGTGAGCGGACATTGCACAAACGCCGTGCCGGCGAAGGGCACCAGACCCAGGCGGTCGGTGCGGGCCTTCAGCAGCAGATCGCGGATGGCCAGTTTGGTGCGCGTAAGCCGGTCGGGTGAAAGGTCCGTGGCCAGCATGCTGCGCGAAGTGTCCACGGCCACCACGATGTCGAGCCCCTGCTGGCTGGCCTCCTGCCAGTCGTAGTTCCAATGCGGTCGCGCGAGGGAAATCAAGAGCAGGGCGATCACCGTGACGACCAAGGAATTCTTGATCAGTTGCCGTCGGGCGGACACGCCCACGGTCAGACTGGCCAGCAGGCGGGACTGGACGAACTGGCTGATCAACCACCGGCGCTTGTTGCGCGACCACCAAAAGAAAAGCAGCAGCAGCGGGGCGACGATGGCCAGCGCCCACAGCATGTCAGGATTGGCGAAGTTCATGGCAGGCGCCTCCAGATCGTGTGAGCCAGGAGGGTTTCGAGCAGCAACAGGCCCAGTGCCGGCAGCACGAACCACGGGAACAACTCGGCGTATTGCTGGTACTTCTTCACTTCAATCTCGGTTTTCTCAAGCTGATCAATCTCGTCGTAAATGGTGGCCAGTTCCTCGGTGTTGCCGGCACGGTAATACTTGCCACCGGTCCGGTTGGCGATCTCCGTCAACGTTTCTTCGTCGATGCTCACATCCACCAACTGATAACGCCGCTGGCCAAACACGTCCGTGTAAGGCATCGGTGCTTTGCCGCGCGTGCCCACGCCAATCGTATAAACCTTGATGCCGATGGTCTCGGCGGCTTCGGCGGCGGTGAGCGGCGGGATCTTTCCCGAGTTGTTCTGGCCGTCGGTCATCAGGATCACAATCTTGCTCTTGGAATCGAGGTCGCGCAACCGGTTCAGCGAGGCGGACAAGCCCGCGCCGATCGCGGTGCCGTCCTCGATGGTGTTCATGTTCAGCCGCCGCAAATTCTGGAGGAGGAAATCGTGGTCCAGCGTCATGGGCGAGGCGATGTAGGCGCGGCCGGCAAACGCCACCAGCCCGATGCGGTCGCCGGGGCGTTTTTCGATGAAGCCTTCGAGCACGGACTTGGCGATGTCGAGACGGTTCACGCGCTGGCCGTTCACTTCGAAGTCCTCGGCGGCCATGCTCTTGGAAAGGTCCATGGCCACCACGATGTCGATGCCGGTGGCCTTGATCTGGGTCTCACCCTCGAACTGCTGCGGGCGGGCCAGCCCGACGATCAACAGGATCAGGGCGAGCCAGCGCAGCTTTGGCAGGATGAAACCGGCGGCCGAACGTTGAAAGCCGATGATGCTTTTCACCAGTTGCACAGAAGAATAAAGAAACGCCGCCTGCTGGCCGCGTCGCCCCCTGAGCCAGGCGATCACCGGCACCGCCAGCAGGAGCAGCAACAGCCAGGGATGCGCGAAGGTGATGTCCTGGAAACTCACGACGTCACCTCCATCGGTTTGGCGCTCGCGGTCGGCGGTGGAACTGGTTTCAGCATGGTTTCCTCGACCAAGTTCAGCGCGCCTTGGTGCAGCCGTTCCAGATCGCTCCGCGTGGGTTCATCGCGCGCGAACTTGGCCAGATCGCACTGGTTGAGAAAACCGGCCAGCATGTCCTGTTGCGCGGGGGTGAGGTTGCTGGAGGCGCGGGCTTCTTCGAGAAACTCATCCGTCGTGCGGTCGGGCGCGTGGATCGAGAAGCGTCCCTCCAGATAACCGCGCACGGCGTCGGAAACCGCACTGCAAAAACGGTACGGATCTTCGATCAAACGCAGCGCGGCTTCCAGTCGCCGGCGCGCGAGGGCATGCGGCGCGACGTAGGGAATCGGCGGCGGCTTGATCACCGTCATCCGTTTCATCAGCTTTTTTACGATGAACACCGCCAGCGCGATGAGGACGGCCGCGCTTAGAAAGTAGATCAGCCACTCCCAGCCAGTGGGAATTTCCACCAGGCCGCGAATGCCCAGGATGTCCTCGCCCAGCTCGATTTCACCGGCTTCCGCGAGACTGTTCGTCATGTCTGGAGGGTCGTTGGTCATCCGTGTAAACGTCGCTTTTCACGGGTGTGAAAGAATTGACCGAGCCGGCCGGCGTAGGGTTCATCCGTCCGCAGTTGAATCGCATCGATCCGGGCCGAGCGAAAGACCTTGAGCGTCTCCTCCT
>CAYXDZ010000242.1:0-5799 GCA_964463815.1 uncultured Verrucomicrobiota bacterium
AGCAGGACCGTCTGACCGACGGTCCTGTTTGCTTTCGCGGGCCGCAAAAATATCAGTCCATTGCGCTCACTGCCGGCATGCGTACGGTCGAGCGCGACAAGATGGGGGCTTGAATCCGAGCCGAATCGGTGGCATTGGCAGTGCTGAACGGTTCTGCCTCGTCCTGAAATCCCGTTTAACGGGCGGATTTGCGGCCTCACTCCGCAATTCCACCGGCCCTTGAGCGGTTGGTGTGATGGTGTTGCCCACCCGGCGGGCGTGGCGGTGCGTGGATTTGACAGAGAATTAACACGCGCATGAACCGGTTTCCTCGGTGACCCGATGAACCGGTCCGTGTGGGTTAACCGGCCGCAACCAGTCGCTATGGCACAGACGCAAGCTCACGAACTCCAACTGTCCCGTCTGGAGCACAAATACATTGTGTCACCCGAGGTGGCCCTGGCGGTGCGTGATTTTGTCGCCTCTTATCTCGAGATCGACGAGTTTGGTGCCACCCACCCCAACCTCTCGTATCCGGTTCACAGTCTCTACCTCGACTCCGACGATCTGCGCATCTACTGGGGGACGATCAATGGCGACAAGAACCGCTACAAACTGCGGTTGCGGTTCTATGAGAACCGCCCGAACGCCCCGGTTTACTTCGAGATCAAGCGCCGGATGAACAACGCGATCATGAAGCAGCGTGGTGCCGTGCGGCGGGACGCGGTGGCGCAGGTGCTGGCCGGCATGTTGCCGAGTCCGGAGCAGATGACCTCCACCGATCCGAGGCAGTTGTTGGCCATTCAGCGGTTTGTGGAACTGGCCGCCACGGTGGGTGCCAAGCCGAAGGCCCACATTGCCTATCAACGCGAGGCGTGGGTCCAGCCGGATGACAATTCCATCCGGGTCACGCTGGATCGCGACGTGTTGTGCTGCGTGGACTCCACCACCGAGTTGCGAACGGAAATGGACCGGCCGTTCTGCGTGTTTGGCAAGTCCGTGGTGTTGGAGCTCAAATTCACCGGCCGCTTTCCCGATTGGTTTGGGGAGCTGGTGCGAACCTTCAACCTGCACCAGACTTCCGCCGCCAAGTACGCCGATGGCGTGGCCTTGATGGGCGAAAGTCTGTTCTCGACGGCGGGCGGCCTCGCGCCGGGCCCCGAATACGCGCGGCATCGTGCCGAACGGCTGGCTACCCTCAAGCGCCGGGCCGAACCCATCCCTTATCTTCCCGAAGTGCTGAACCATGTCTGACTTGTTTCTAAGCGCGGATTACGCGGCCATGCCCCTGGACATCCGGGCGGTGCTGCTGGGCCTGCTGCTGGCTTTTCTGTCCGGTCAGACTCTGGCTTGGATCTATATGCTCACCCACTCGGGGTTGTCCTACTCGCGGTCCTTCGTCAATTCGCTGGTCGTGATCCCCGTGCTGGTTTCGCTGGTGATGATGGTGCTTTCCAACAACCTCGTGACCGCGTTCGGCATGATGGCCGTTTTTGCCATAGTCCGGTTCCGCAACATCCTGCGCGACACGCTCGACACCACGTACATCCTGTCCGTGCTGGTGATCGGGATGGCGTGCGGCACCCAGCGTTTTCCCATTGCCGTGACCGGCGCGCTGCTGACCTGCGGCATCATGCTGTATCTCTGGTACACCGGGTTTGGTTCCAAGCATCGCTATGACGTGATCGTCAACCTGCACTGGTCGCGGGACGGCGGCGAGCTGCCCGACCTGGTGACCATGCTCGGGCGCCACAGTCTGCGGACATTGTGTGCGAGCCAGCGCTCCCATGAAGGCTACGAAGGCATCGACCTTTCCTACCGGCTCTTGCTGCGCGATCCGGCGCGGGTGAGCGATCTGCTCACGGATTTGCGCAACATGAACGGGGTCTCCCGGGTCACCAGCCTGAAAGCGGAGGAAGAGTCCGAAGTTTAACATGGAACCGCTCCCCAACATCCCCACCCCGCCCCGCCTGATCTGGCGTGAGATTCGGCACCGGTTCTTTCCCGTGCTGGTCTTTGCATCCGCGGTGGTCGCCGCCACCGTGCTCTGGCGCGAGCAGGCAAGCACGCCGCATCTGGTCGGCGAGGTGGAATCCGTGACCAGCCAGGTCACGACGGTCGAGGATGGCACGTTGCTCGAGCTGTTGGTGGATCGCTATGAAGCGGTGGAAAAAGACCAGGTCATCGGTCAGTTTCGAGTTTCCGATCCGGATTCCGTGCGCGTCGAACTGGCTGCCATCGCCGCCGATTTACAAGTCATGCACACCCGGCTCGCGCAGGATCAGCAGCGTATTCTGCAAGACTACGAGCAACTCCGGCTCAACTGGCAGCGGGAACGGGTGGCGCTGGCCACTTCCCGCATCGAACTGCGCTTCGCCGAAAGCGAACTGGCGCGGGTGAGCAAGTTGTTCGCGGAGAAACTGGTGAGCGACGATCAGTTTGACCTCGCCCGGAACCTGGCCGAATCGCGGCGGGCAGAAGTGGCGGAACGGGAGACCCTGGTCAGCGAACTGGCCGCCAGCTTGGAACGGCTGGCCCCCGACGACACGGGAAGTTTCAGCGCGGGTTTCAACGACCAGATCAACCAGGCGATCGCGGCCCAGGAGGAGTTGCTCCAGTTGGCCTCCAAAACCGTGACCTTGCGCGCGCCCATCAGCGGATTGGTGAGTGCCATCAACTATCGACCGGGGGCCAGGGTACGTCGGGGCGAGGCCATCGCCACCATCACGGCGTCCACGCCGGAGCGCATTGTCGGCTACCTGCGCGCGTCCGGCGGCGAGCCACCCCGGCCCGGGGACGCGGTGGAAGTCCGCTCCCGCGCCAACCGGCGCCTGGTTGGTGTCGGCCAGGTGTTGCGGGTTGGGCACCACTACGAAGCGGTTTCCACGAACATCGCCGCCGTGAGTGTTGGGCTTGCTGCCCGCGGCCTGCCCGTGCTGGTCAGCCTGCCGGAGAATCTGGCCCTGCTGCCGGGAGAGATTGTGGACCTTGCCTTGCGGTCGGAATAATCCGCCGTTTTTGGGCCTGTGCGGGCAAACGCACAGTTTGCTTCCCCGCCGCTTCGTGGCACGATCCGCCCGGTTCCAACGCCCGTCGAAGCGCCGGGTCTGCCACATGAATTCATCCAAGTCGAACTGGGTATTTGCCGTTCTCATTGCCGTCGCCGCCATTGCGTGGGGCATCTACCGTTTCCAGCCCGCCCCGCCACCGCCCCCGCCCGTGGCGGTCACCGCGCCGGTTGATCCGGAAACGAACGTAGGCATGCGGTCGGATCGCAGCACCTTTGTCCCGCCCGATGATCAAGCGTTGATGAACCAGGTGTTTGATCTCGAAGCGCGGTTGAAGGAGCTGGATGAAACGGTTTGGCGGGGTGAGATGCTGTCCCATCGCTACGGCGATGTTTTCATCAAGCTCTGGGATAGCCTGCGTCACAGCACGGATCCATTCCGGACGCTGATTGAATTTCCGGTTGGTGAAATAACCCTGGGGGACGGCCGCACCACGAGCGAACACGAGCATGGCATCACGGTCACCAAGACCGGCGAGCCCACGAGGATGCTCGACGCCGCAGGCTGGCGAGATCAATTGACCGCGTGGCGGGAGGCGGACTACCGGCTGGATGCCTCGGAGTGGCGGCACCCCGTCTTTGATCCGCCGGCGGATGACTCCCCGGCCCGTTCCACCATCCAGGTCACGCTCTTTGTCGAGCATCCGGAAAAGCAGGAGCGGATCACCATCCGGGGCGACCTGCGGGTGGTCTGGTCAGAGCCCGCCGACCCAGCCGCGCCTCCGCTCCCGGCGCAGATCGATGCCAGTCGCCTTGAGATTACTTCGCGCCACGGTGCCCCCATGTTTGAGCCGCTGGTCTCCAAGGTCGTGATGCCGTTCACCAACTTGATCTTCATCGATCCATTGATGGCGTACGATCTGGATGGCGACGGTCTTTCGGAAATCATCCTGGGCTGTCGCAATCAGGTTTACTGGAACCGCGGCGGCGGGAACTTCGAAGTGGGCACGCTGTGCCGGTACCGCCCGGAAGAACCGTACACCACCACGCTGGGCGATTTTGACGGGGATGGTCACGTCGATCTCCTGGTCGCGGATCAAGTGGGCGTGGAGCTGTATGTGGGCAACCCCCGGGGGCAGTTCAATGAACCTGGGCGCCCGGTCTGGACGGCACCTGAACCGTTGCGGAATCCCTTCGTCTTCGGCAGCGGGGACGTGGACGGTGATGGGGATCTCGATGTCTGGCTGGCCCAATACCAGATTCCTTACACGGGGGGGCAGATGCCGACTCCCTATTACGATGCCAACGACGGCTTCCCGTCCTACCTTCTGCTCAACGACGGTCGCGGCAACTTCACCGACGCCACGGAAGCCGCCGGTCTGGGCGGCAAACGCAACCGCCGCGCTTACAGTGCGAGTTTCATCGACCTGGACGAGGATGGGGATCTCGACTTCATCCAGATCAGCGATTTCGCGGGCGTTGACGTCTTTCTCAACGACGGCAAGGGCAACTTCACCGATGTCACCGCGACCCATGTGGATGAGCCGCACTCGCTGGGCATGGGGCACACCTTTGGGGACTACGATCTCGATGGACGGATGGATTTCTACGTGATCGGCATGACCTCGTACGCGGCGCAGCGCATGGACCACCTGGGCGAAGGACCGGCGGAGTTCCCGTTGTATCAAAAGATGCGGCCCATCGCCACCTACGGGAATCGCATGTATTTCGCCCGTGACGGCCGATGGGTGCATACGCCGATGAGCGATCAAGTGGCCCGCACCGGCTGGTCCTGGGGGGCGGCTACGGCGGACTTTGACAATGACCAGGACCCAGACATCATCGTCAACAACAGCCAGATCACGCGGCGCACGGCCAAGGACTACGAGACCCAGTTCTGGCGGCATGACATCTACATCGCCACGTCCGAACTGGATCCGGTGCGGCACGTGTATTTCAACATGACCCAGGACCGGCTCTTCGGGCAGGGCTGGTCTTATGGCGGCCACGAGTTCAACCACTTCTATCTAAACGAGGGCGGTAAATCGTTCCTGCTGGCCGCCTATCAAGTGGGGCTGGCCTTGAGCCTCGATCTTCGCGCGGTGTTGGCGGATGACTTCGACGGCGATGGTCGGATGGATCTGGCGTTCGACGGGTTCGAACCCTGGCCCGCCATGCAGAGCAGTTTTCACCTGTACAAGAACAACTGGCAGAACCCGGGCAACTGGGTCGGCTTCCGGCTGCGCGAGGAAGGCGGCGGCTTCACGCCCATCGGCGCCCGGGTCAATCTCACGCTCAATGACGGCCGCGTGCTCAAGCGCGTGCTGATCACCGGGGATTCCTTCCGCTCCCAGTCCGCGCCCGTTGCCCACTTCGGCCTCGGTGCCGACACGTCCGTCAAGCAGGTGGAAATCATCTGGAGCAACGGCACCGTGAAGCGCATCTCCGCGCCGCCCATCAATCAATACCACGCCGTGCGCGGCCGCTGAGAGCGGTGTCCATCTTGGCCGTCGGGCTACCGCAACCGCCGGTATTTCGCACTTGCCCACCGCTGCCATTCGGTGCGCTTCGCGTTGCGCACGGCGGCGTCCTGCCAACGGGTTCGCGCCAGTTCGAGCGCCTCCTCCGCCGTGACCGGCATCCGCCCCAACTCCGCCCGGGACTCCGCGGGCAGACCGGCGGCGATGATTGAACGCCAGGCCGTTTCCAGTTCATCATGGGTATCTACCAGCAACGACCCCACCAGCGCGGCGATTACCTCGCGGCGGTCACGACCCAGCGCGGCGTCATAGGTGAACGACTGGTTCAGTTTA
>CAYXDZ010000243.1:0-5754 GCA_964463815.1 uncultured Verrucomicrobiota bacterium
ACGAGGTGTTCGCCTCGCACACGTTTCACGAGATCACGATGTATTATCCGATGCGCGTGGCGCGGACGCGGCAGTTCAAGTACATCCTGAACCTTGCGCATCAACTGCCGTATCCCTTCGCGAGCGATCTGTGGGAAGCCCCGACCTGGCAATCGATTCACCGGGCCGGGGTTGAGTTCTACGGCCAGCGCAAGGTCGTGGACTTCCTCCAGCGTCCGCGCGAGGAGCTGTATAATGTCGAGGCCGATCCCTTCGAGGCGCGCAACCTTGCCGCCGATCCAGAATTTGCCCGCACACTGGAAACCCTGCGGGCGCGGGCGAAGCACTTCATGGAAACCACGGGTGATCCGTGGGTGGTGAAGTGGGATTATGAATAACCGTCCGCGCCCAACCTGTTTGCCTTCAGGGTGGTGAGAAATTGCTGCAACCGGTGCTTGTCTCCGCCAGCGTGAATGGATAAGTAAACCTGCGGCGAAATTTCATGGCCGAAATCCCGTCAGCGAATTCATTCACCACCCCTCACTCCGCAACCTTCATGCGCACCCGCCTCACGTTGTTCCGGTTTCTGATCCTGTCCTGCCTGTTCGCCGCGCCCGCGCACTTGGTCGCGGCCGACATCTGCGATCTGCCGCAGTTGTCCGCGGCCCGGACGCTGACCCTCGGCAACTTCATTGCCTCGCCGCGCTACTTTGCGGACGGTGATTTCAATCGCGATGGCCTGCTGGATTTTGCTGCCTCCACGTTTGCCGCGAACACCAACATTGTGTCCGTGTTTCTCGCGACGGCGCCCGGCGTGTTCGCCGAGCCCGTGCATTATCCGGTGGGAAATCTAGTGCATGCCGTCGTGGCGGCCGACTTCAACGGCGACGGCCTGGTGGACCTTGCGGCGGGTGGCAGCGGGTTGGTGGGCATTTTGATGGGCAGGGGTGATGGCACCTTCGAGCCGGCGGTCATCACGACCACTCCGGTCATTCCCTCCTGGTCCGGGCTGGCGGTTGCCGACTTCAATCGCGATGGCAAACGGGATCTGGCGATTAAAGGTGCCGGCTCGGGGCTGCGCGTCTTGTTTGGCAACGGGGACGGCACCTTCACCCTCAGCGGCAATTTGGATTCTTCCAATCCCGGCGGACATTTCGTGACGGTGCTCGACGCCAACGGCGACGGCTTCGACGACATGGTCACCGCCAACGGACCCGGCACCGCGCTGCGGGTGATCCTCGGCAACGGGAATGGTACGTTTCAGGGTGCCATCAACATCACCGTGCCCAGCGGGCCCATGGCGCTGGCGGTGGGCGACTTCAACCGCGATGGCCGGCCCGACCTCGTCTCCGCCAACAACGGGGCGGGGAGTGTGTCTGTGTTGCTGGGCAATGGGCAGGGCGGCTTCAACAATGTGACCAACATCGCCACCGGCACCGCGCCGTTTGCCGTGGATGTGGGGGATTTCAACGGCAACGGCCGGCTCGACATCGCGGTGGTCAACCAATCCGGTCATTCGCTGTCCGTGATCCTCGGGGCGGGAGACGGCACGTTCACCGAACTGATCCAGCACGGCGTGGTCAATCCAGTCGGACTGCGCGCCGTGGACTTTGACCTGGACGGGATTCCCGACCTGCTGGCCGGCAGCACGGGCCTGCCGCGTGGACCGGCGATCTGGCTCCTGCGCGGCCGGGGGGACGGGCGGTTTCAAGCGGCGGCCCAGACCGTGGCCACCGGCGGCACGGCGCAACTGCCTGTGGCGACGGATGTCAACGGGGACGACCAGCTCGACTTGGTGGTCATGCAGAACGGTTCACCGACGGTGGCGGTGCTGATCAATCAGGGCAACGAAACCTTCATAGCGGGCACCCCGGTCACGTTTTCCGGCAATTTGCTGAACCTTTCGGCGGCGGACTTCAATGGGGACGCGAAGGTGGATCTCGCGGCCACGGTCACCAGCGGCAACCTGGCCACCTCGGGGATGTTCGTCGCGGCCGGTAACGGCGACGGGGCGTTTCAGCCGCCGGTCCGGATTCACGTCAACGATTTCTTTTTCTCCGCCGCGCATGACGCCGGCATCGCCGACGTGGACGGCAACGGGCATCTCGACCTGCTCGTCGCCGGCAGCACCATGAGCGGGATCGGCCTCACCACCTTTCTCAACAACGGCACCGGCACCTTCCAGGATCCGGTCAGTTTCGCGCCTTCGGGACTCGGTGATCCGCTGGCCATCGCGGACTTCAACGGCGACGGCCGGCCGGACGTGGTGATGGCCAACCGGAGCACCAACCGGTTCTCACTGTTCCTGGGCAACGCCAACGGCACCTTCCAGGCTCCGCTGACCAATGTGATGGGGGTGAACGTTTATGCCGTCACCACCGCCGACTTCAATGGCGACGGCCACGCGGATGTGGCGGTGGCGAACTTCGGCTGTTACCAGTGCGGCAATGATGCACCCGACGGCAGCGTGTCGGTGCGCCTCGGCAACGGCAACGGCACCTTCCTGGACCCGGTGGATTACGGTGGCGTCTGGCGGCCGCACCACCTCAAGGCCGGCGACCTGAACGGCGATGGCATTCCCGACCTCGTGGTGACGGACCTGACCCTCCAGCGGATCGTGATCCTGCCCGGCGTGGGCGACGGCACGTTTGGCACACCGGTGTACTACGCGCTCCCGGCCGGGGCCGAGCGCTTCGCGCTGGCGGACCTCAACGGCGACGGCAAACCCGAGATCGTCACCAGCCTGAGCGGCAATCTTGGCGTCGGGATTTTCTGGAACGTCTGCGAAGCCGCGCCGCCAGTCTTTTCCTTTTCGGTGCAACCTGGCCAGCTCCGGCTCACCTGGCCGGCGGTGGATGGCTTCGAATTGCAGGCCACGGATGATCTCGGTGTGCCCGGCTGGGATGCCGACATTCCCACGCCGCAGCTCAACGACAACCAACTGGAAGTGACCATCCCCTTCGACGCCCCGCGCCGCTTTTTCCGGCTGCAGCGGCCCTGAGCTCAAAGGCGAGTTCCCGTCGCGTCGTTGAAAAACCGATGCACGAAATGTCGTGAGTGAATTGGCGTTTTAGGGTCAAATGTTGTTGTGACTGCGACTCGGAAGCCCAAGTCCCGGCGGTGGTTTTACATCGTCGCCGGTCTCGGATGCACGTTGTTCATTGCTTTCTCCCTCGTCGAGCAAGCTCGTGGCGCGTGGAAGTTGCACCAACGCGACAGCTCACTTCGCGCTGAAGGACAGCCGCTCTCGATTTCTGGGATTGTATCTGCGGCTCAAAGCAATGGACCGTTTATTGCCTGGGAGAGTTTGACCTTGTCTTTGCCGACCAACCAGGTGCCGGTTGGTGTGGTGTCCCGCTCGCTGATGAAGCTCATTCAGTCGGGGCGGGCGCTGGCCTTGTGGAATGATCCGGAATGGATGGCGTCCAACCAAGTCGCCAAGGCGATCAGTGAAAGTCGGGTTGCGCTCGAAAGGGTCCATGAAGCGCTTGCGGGCGATCCAGTTTCCCCGGCCTTGAATTATCATGAAGGTGAGGATGCCCGGATTCCTCACTTGAGGCATGTCCAAGTTCTTCAGGAGTGGCTCGCATGGGCATGCCTAGACCAGATGAAACAAGGCAACCATGCCGGGGTGCTTCGCGGCATTGAATCAATGGGAAGACTCGCTGGCTGTCTGGAGAACGATCTCTTACTGGTGTGCCAGGCCTGGCGCATCCGCATTTTGAGTGTCCGCAGCAGGCTGGTCTGGGCCGCTCTGGAAATGGACGGATGGTCGGACGCTCAATTGGAGCGGCTTCAAGCTTTGCTGGAGCCCGGGATTTTTTCGGAAGGTTATGCGAGAATGTTGCAGGTTGAACGGGCAATCTGGGATCAAGACTTTTTCAAGATGGCCGTCATGCGGTTTGACGATCAACCCTTGGACCATCTTCTGGAGGGTGAACCGCAACAGATGGTTCACTGGGTTGGTTTCCGGGCTGCCTGGTGGCGGCAGGACAAGTGGAGATCACTCTTGATGTACGATCACTTGATCGAGGCTCACGAGGTCGGGCTTGCCAGCAATTCCTTGCACGCGGCTGAAGCACATTATTGGAAAGTTGAGGAGCCTGGCTGCATCGGTGTTGAGAGCTGGTATGACGCCATGAGGTATCGCACTGCGCACCTCGTCCAGCATGATGCGTTCAGTCAATTGAGGATTACGTTGAATCGCTTGTATGAGGCGGAAACGCTTCGGGCATTGGTCAGCGCAACCGTTGGCATCAGGCGGTACCGTTTTCGCAATCAGGAGCAGTTGCCTGAAAACCTCGCGGACGTCTGGAAAGCATTGGGTATGGAGGGACAACAAGATGCACTGTCTGGCGAACCGTTGAGATATTTGAAAGGAACTGATCGTGATGGCTGGATCGTGTATTCGACGGGCAAGGATGCGATTGACCACGGTGGCGATCAAATGGATCGCTGGGGGCGCGCACCGGACGGCCAATACCGCACGTCCATCTGGTCGTCAAAGGATGCCGTGCTTCCCGGAGTGGCAACGGTTCAACAGGTTCGCTCTTGGCAGCAGACCGCTGGCGAAAACACCATCAATTAGTCATTCAACGGCTGGCTGCTGCGGAGGTAGGCGAAGAGATCGCGTACCTGTTGGTCGTTGAGGCCGGTCGTCAATCCCTCGGGCATCAGCGACATCCCGGCGGGCGCGAGCGTTGCGATGTCCGCGCGCGGGAGCACCACGTTCTGGCCGTCGAACCCGCGCAGAATCACCCGCCGCTCGTCCTGCTCGACGATGAAGCCGCTCAACGCCCGCGCGTCGCGCGTTTCGACGCTGAAATTCTCGTAGCCCTCGCGAACTTCCGCGCTCGGGTTCACGATGGCCAGCAGGAGATTGTTCTCGTCCCGGCGATTGAAGCTCGTGAGGTCCGGGCCAATGTCGCCGCCCTGGTTGAACATCTGGTGACACGCCGCGCACGCTGCGGTGTAGAGCCGCTTGCCGTTGTAGGGATCGCCATGGCCTTCCGCGAGCGCCTGCCGCAACCGGACAATCTCCGCCTCCATCTCGGCCGACGACGGCCGCCCGGCCTTGGGCCACAGCCGGTCGATGGTCGGTTGCGCGGCCTCACCCGCAACGCCCTTGAGCGAGCGCACAAACTCAGCGGGTACGATGTCGTCCAAAACTTTGCCCGACTCCACGGCGGCGATCAATTGACGGGCCGAGCTTTCGCGGCCAGTCAACAGCGATAACGCGGCGGCCCGCGCACCCGTTTCGAGTTTCGGCAATCGGTCGATCGTGGTGGTGGCAATCGCCGGTTGGGTGAACGGTTGCAGCGCGACCAGCGTGGCCTGGAGCAGGGCATCGTCCGTCTCGCTGGCCAGCAGTTCCGTCAACACCGGCACCGCCTCCGGCGCGCGGACTTCGCCAAGCACCTGGATGTATTGGCGACGCTGCCCGGTCGGTGCCTCACGGCTCGCGATGACTTTCAGCGCTTCCTCCAGCGCCTGCGGATCACCGCGTCGCAGACCGACCGCGACCGATCCGACGCCGTGCCGTGCCATCGCCGTGATCAACTCATCCGGCAACCCGGCCACGCTGCGGCCCTTGAACGCCTCTTCGAAGCCGCGCATCAGGATCTCCGAGTGCTCTTTCGACGGCGAGAGATCGAGCAGCTTGGCGCTGGTCATTAGGTCTTCACGCGAACCAGCCTGGGCATAACGGCGCATCAGGCGTTCGAGCAGATGCTGCTTCACGAGCGGCCGGTTCCACAACGCGGCGTCGGCGAAGAG
>CAYXDZ010000244.1:0-5753 GCA_964463815.1 uncultured Verrucomicrobiota bacterium
CCGGTGTTGCCGCTCGTCGGCTCGATCAACACGGTGCTCTCGTTGATCGCCCCGGAAGCCAGCGCGGACTCGACCATCGCCGCGCCGATGCGGTCCTTGACGCTGGCGAGCGGGTTGAAGAACTCGAGCTTCAACACCACGTCGGCCAACGCGCCATGTTTCTGAGCCGTGCGGTTAAGGCGAACCAACGGGGTGTTGCCAATGGTTTCGATGATGGAGTTGTGGATGTTGGACATGGCGTTCAGAGATTTGCGCCGTAGGCGATGAACTTGCGATACTCGTCCAGGATCGTGCGCAAGGACGCAACGAACGACAGCTCTTGCAGGAATTGTGGAGCCTGTTGCGGGCTCTCGAGAATGATTTCAAAAGGACGGGAACGCGTCCCGGGAGGCGCGGCGAGCACGCCGCCGAAGCAGTCGGTAATGACGCCGTCGCGCGCCTGAAAACCGTCGATCAACGACGCACGGTTGCGAGGCACCAGTTCTTCGGCGGCCTGCAAGGCCGGTTCGAGAAGCTGGCGGGTGTAGAGCGGTCCCCGCGCGTAGCCGTAGAACCCATCACTTGTATCGTCCGTGTGGAGCGAGATCAGACCCTGTAGTTGCTGCTCCTGGATCCCGGCTTCCAACATTGCGATTTCCGGAATCTTCGAGCCCTTCCAAAACTCCCGATTCAGGTCCACGCCTTGTCGGGAGCAACGGGTGTCGTCCTCAAAACCAGTCGGATTGCAAATGGGATAGATAAAGAGAACATAGCCCTTGGCCACCCGCGGCTGGACTTCCAGCAAGGACAGGAAGCGCAACAACCCGGCAACCCCCTCGGGTTCGTCCCCGTGGATTCCCGCGAACAATCCGACCCGGATTGGTTCCGCTCCACCTTGCTGACCGACGAACACGTAGCGGGGAAGCCAATAGGAGAATCCGTTCTCGCCGGCCAACCGGTGGTGACAGGCCACCAAGCCTTCAGAACGTTTGCAGCTCGCCTCGACGGAAGCCAGCATCTCGAAAATCGAGCGACGGGACTGTCTCTGCGCCTCTGGTTTGTAGTTTCGCGTTGCGTTGAGGGTTTTCATGTCGGTCGCCTCGGTTGATCAAGCTTGTCTGGTTTCTGGAATTGTTTCGTATCTGCGGAGCGCGGCGGCGCAGGTTTGCGCGCCGCCACGCCCGGAGGAACACAAGCCGCACTCACGGCTTGTAGATCTGATCGAACGTCCCGCCATCCGCAAAGTGGGTTTGCTGAGCCTTCTGCCAGCCACCGAAAGCCTCGTCGATGGTGATGAGTTCGAGTTTCGGAAAGCGGTGCAAATCCGTCGGATCGGCATGCTCCGGCTTGATCGGGCGGTAGTAGTGCCTGGCAATGATCCGTTGGGCCTCCGGCGAGTAGAGGTATTCGAGATAGGCCTGTGCCACCTCCAGATTGCCTTTCTTCGTCGCATTCCTGTCCACCACCGTGACGGGTGGTTCCGCCAGGATGCTGAGTGACGGCACCACGATCTCGAACTTGCCTGATCCCAGTTCATTCAAGGCGAGAAAAGCTTCGTTTTCCCAAGAGAGAAACACGTCACCGATGCCCCGCTGCACAAAGGTGATGGTGGAACCGCGCGCCCCCGAATCGAGCACCGGCACGTTCTTGAACAGTTTGGTGACGAACTCGCGGGCCTGCTCGTCGCTACCGTACTTCTGTTTCGCATAACCCCAGGCCGCGAGATAGTTCCACCGGGCACCACCCGATGTCTTGGGGTTCGGCGTGATGACCGACACCCCCGGCTTCACAACATCATCCCAATCCTTGATGTCCTTGGGGTTCCCTTTGCGCACCAGGAAAACTATCGTGGAGGTGTAGGGAGCGCTGTTGTTGGGCAAACGCTGCTGCCAGGCTTTTGGCAGCTTGCCCGTGCGTTCGGCGATGGCATCAATGTCATACGCGAGCGCCAGCGTCACCACATCGGCCTCCAGTCCGTCGATCACAGCCCGAGCCTGTTTTCCCGCCCCGCCGTGCGATTGCTGGACGGTGACGGTGTCGCCGGTCTTGTTCTTCCAGTATTTGCCGAAGAGCTGGTTGTATTCGACATAAAGCTCGCGCGTCGGATCGTACGAGACGTTGAGCAGCGTGTGGTCCTTGGCTACCCCGGGCAACGCGATGGCCGCAGCGGTTGCGATGATTCCAAAAATGGTTGTCAGTTTCATATGCTTTGTCCTTTCAGTTGAGTAATTGTCTATTTTAATGGTGGGTTAAAAGCGGAACTGCACCCGTGTGATCACGGCGTGTTCGTTCGGCAGGGACGCTCCGCTGAAGTCCGTGTAGTTGTAGTCCGCGTTGATGCGGACCTGCGGGTTGAGATACCAATTGATGCCGCCGCCGGAGCTGAATGCTCGCGATGGCGAGGTGGCGGCACCGGCGAAGGCAGGAAACGCATCGTTATCGATGTCCAACTCGCTGACGCGCGCCGCCAGTTGCCAGGCACCCCAGCCTTTGGTCCCGCCAAAGCTGGCCGGCTTCTTCGGCTTCACGCCGCGAAACGTCGCGTCCTCGCCTGTCAACACCCACGAGGCGGTAACTTGCCAGGCGGTGTTTTCAATGCTGTCCGTGGCCGCGCCATTTCGGAGTTCCTGCGATGAAATGGCATACTCGCCAAGCAGACCGAACGGCCCGTTGTAGTAATAGAGTTGTGGCACGACGCGCCAGGTTGTGCCGTCATTGACCGTTCCACCCGCCCATCGGAAGAAAGTCTGCTGGCCGACGGTGCGGAAATTGGCCGGCGTGCCCTCCGAGTCTCCGTAAGTGCCCGCGATCCCGAAGCCGAGCCCTTTGAGCACGGCGTTGTCCCCGCTGGCAAACGGCGTGGCGAACAACCGGGCCGCGATGCTTTTCTCGTCATCGGCGTCCGTGACCACACTGCCGCCGTCGGACGTGCCGTTGAAAGCGCCGACGAAATAGTCGAGCCCATCGACCACCTTTCCGTGCAGGGCGATCCCGATGTCGCGATTGGGCACAAGGCTGGTCGGGTAGCCGAACTCGTTCATCAAGTTGAACTCGCGGGACTGCTCGCGCTCCAGTCCGATCGGCAGCTTGCGCTTGCCGACCAGCACCTGGAAATGCGGGTTGATCCTCCAGTTCAACCACGCATCCAGCAGGGTCGGCGTTGTTCCGGCGAAATCCGGCATGACGCGGTAATCGAACTTGTCGAACAGCTTGCCCGCCAGCTCAATGCGGGCGCGGCGGACCAGGAACGTGTCGTTGCCGGAAACACCTCCATCGTCGGGATAAATCCGCCCATCCACCTGCACCAGCGAACGCAGCCGGAGACTGAATGCGCCGTCCGCGCCTTCCAGCGAGAAACCCCTCTCGCCCACGCTCACCGTCGACACGGTGGTCGCCTTGGTCGAAGCGGCTTCCTCGTTTTCCAATTCCTGTTTTCGCTCCAGCACGCGAATCTTCTGGTCGAGTTCTTCAACCTGTTGTTTCAAATCCTCCACGCTCTGCGCGTGACCGGCGTTGACCGGTGCGAGGATTCCCAATGCACTGACCGTCGAGAGGGTCAACCCCGCTCGTTTCCAAGACTTTTTCATGAATGGTTGTTGATTTCATGACGTGCCTCCGGTGGTCCGGTCAGTTTGTCGAGTATGAGTTGTTGACTGCCTCCGCCTTCAGGCGGTCGGCCTTGCCTGGTGGTTGTCCAAAGTTTCCAGCCGCACTTTCTCGCGCTTCTCGATCTGCACGACGCGGCCGTCATGGACGGTGATTTCCACCGACCCGAACCGTATCGAACCGAGCGCAAGCGCGATCTGCCGGCTGACGGCTTCGGTCGCCGTGTCGGCGGCTCCAATCCCGGAGCGAACGAATGCGGATGGCGGTTTCATCATTTGAGTCTATCGACCAGATAGACAACTGGGTTATTTCTACTTTTCGAATAGACAATTGCAAGCGGAATTTTGGGAGCTGCTTTTCAGGGGGCGCTCTGGAGCTGGGCGCTTGTTCCAACCGGCGCGTTTGAGGTTCTTAAAGTTGCGGCTGGCGGTTAAGGGAGAAACACCGTAAATCGAACGCCGTGAACCCGCCCGAGCAACCACCCTCCGTCGTGGCGGCGGATCGCGCGGAGCATCCCACCTTTCGCGCGGCTCTGCGGGTCTGGATCAAGATTGGCCTATTGAGCTTCGGCGGGCCCACCGGCCAGATCGCGCTCATGCACCGGGAGCTGGTCGAGCGGCTACGCTGGGTGAGCGACGCGCGGTTTCTCCACGCCCTGAACTATTGCATGGTGCTGCCCGGACCGGAGGCGCAGCAACTGGTCATCTACACCGGCTGGTTGCTCCACCGGACGCGCGGCGGCATCGCGGCCGGCGTGCTCTTCGTGCTGCCCGGCGCGCTGCTCTTGTGGATCATCAGCTACGTCTATGTGACCTTCGGCCAGGTGCCGGCGGTCGAGGCGGTTTTCTACGGATTGAAGGCGGCCGTAATGGCGATCGTGGCCGCCGCCATGATTCGCATCGCCAGGAAGGCGTTGAAGAACGAGGTGATGTGGAGCATCTCGGCGCTCGCCTTCGCGGCGATCTTCTTCCTGGGTGTTCCCTTTCCGGTCATTGTCATCGGTGCCGGCCTGGTGGGTTTGATTGGTGGCCGGTTTTTTCCGAAGAAGTTCGA
This sequence comes from uncultured Verrucomicrobiota bacterium, assembly GCA_964463815.1. GTDB lineage: Bacteria > Verrucomicrobiota > Verrucomicrobiia > Limisphaerales > RI-55 > RI-55. The sequence goes on from CAYXDZ010000244.1 coordinate 4,639, forward strand.
CCTCACCCTGAGTCACGGAGCAGGCGGCGAATCGTCCGGGAGCGTCATCAGCGACGCCGTGTCCGCGAACATTCCCCGGCCAACCCTCGCACGAACCCTGGGGGTCGGCGCCACCTGGCTCGCCGTCTGGTTTCTGCCGGTGCTGCTCGTGCTCTGGTGGTTGGGACCGCAGCACACCCTTTTTCACGAAGGCTTGTTCTTCAGCAAAGCGGCGGTGGTCACATTTGGCGGGGCGTATGCGGTGCTGCCCTACGTGGCGCAACAGGCGGTCGAACATCACGGCTGGCTCAGCGCGACGCAGATGATGGACGGTCTCGGGTTGGCGGAGACGACTCCGGGGCCCTTGATTCTCGTGCTGCAATTCGTTGGTTTCCTCGGCGGCTGGCAACACCCCGGTGAACTTTCTCCATTGCTGGCGGCGACCATCGGCGCGGCGCTCACCTCGTGGGTCACTTTCGTGCCGGGCTTTCTGTTTATCTTCGCCGGTGCGCCCTACATCGAACGAATGCGCGGAAACCTGCGCCTTACAACCGCGCTCTCAACCATCACCGCGGCGGTGGTCGGCGTGATGCTGAACCTGGCCGTGTGGTTTGCGCTGAGCGTGGTGTGGCCGAACGGCACGGGCGGGGCGGTGGACTGGTTTCCGGTCGGCGTCGCGACGGTGGCGTTTGTCGGACTGACCCGGTTCCAGTGGAACGTCATTCCGGTGGTGGTGGGCGGGGGCTTGTTGGGGCTCGCTTACCGGATGCTGGTGTGAAGCTTGCAACATCCGGCAGGCAGCGAAACTTGCCGCCCCGCGATAGGTTGTAACTTCCGGGCGGCTTTCGGCTCGATAGATTCCAGCAGTTCTCTTTGATTCCGAACAGTGGTGAGTCCCCGCCATCCGCGCGCAACTTAGATGCCATGAGCGAACCAACCGATGCCCCCAAACACCTTCGGGCCCGAATGCGCATTTGGGCAAAAGTTCTCCTGCCGGTCCTGGTGCTTGTCATTGTCATCCGCCTGCTGGCTTTCAAGCCCATCCTGGTTGACGCGCACCCGGTTGACACCAGGAGCCTTGCCGCCGAAGTGATGGGCACCGGCACCCTCGATGCCCGCGTGAAAGCCACCTTGAG
>CAYXDZ010000245.1:0-5745 GCA_964463815.1 uncultured Verrucomicrobiota bacterium
CGATGAAGCGCGGTTCACGCGCCACCTCGGTCATGTACTTGAACGTCGGATTGAATCGCTCCACGTGACCCACCTGAAGTACGGCCGAATGTCGTTGGGCCAGTTCAACCAGTTCCGCCGCCTGGGCTGCGGTCTCGGTCATTGGCTTCTCCACCAACAGATGTTTGCCCTGCGCGAGCAGTTCCCGGGCGATGGCGAAGTGGGTGACGGTCGGCGTCACGATGCTGAGCGCCCCGGCGGACGCGGCCGCTTCCTCGATGCTGCGGAACGCACGGGTGCCGAGCTTGTGCGCGATGGCGGCGGCGTGTTCCGCCTGGGCGTCAAAGACCCCGGCGAGCTCCACCTTGCCGGCGGCGGCCAGCGCCGCGTAGATGCGGGCGTGCTCCTTGCCGAGCGAACCCACGCCAATGACCGCCACTTTCAAGGGTGAAGACATGCGCGTGGTATAGCGAAGCAGGCGGACGGGGACGATTAAAAAGGAGTGAAATCACCAGCCGATCCAGCCGGCAAAATCAGTGCGCGGCGAGGAGTTGACCGAACTCACGAAAAATCACCAACTGAAGATGAAGCCCGCCGACGCGCCATAGGTGTGCTTGAACTCGAGCGACACATCGCGGCCGGCTCCCGAGAAGCGGAGCGATTCATGATACGAATAATCGCCCGCCAGGAACGCACCCAGGTGCTGGCTGAACTGCCAGGTTGCTCGCAACTGGCCATACACGCCGCTCTGCCATTCATCCGCCCGTAACGAAGCGTTCACCGGGACCAGGGCGGGAATGCCCCCGTTGGCGATGGCCGTCGTTTCCGTGAACCGGAACCGCGTGTCGGCCAGCACGGAGGAATAACCCAGGCTGAAGGCGGCGGAAACTTTGGGGCTCAAATCCGTTTCCAGCCAGAGACCGATCTTCATCGTGTGCAGATCTGCGTCCAGTTGGCCGTCAAACCTCGAGGTCGCCGCGGAGGTGATCTCCGTCACGCTGGAGGGATTCAAACCGATCAACGGGCCGGGGCCGTCAAATGTCCCTTGGTACGGCGCGGTCGGTGGCACTGTTCCGCCGAGCGAATGGCTGGCGGAGAGATAGTTCACCGTGCCGCTCGCGGTGGCGGCATGACGCACTGAGAAGGGCATGAAGGCATAACCCAGTTCCGCGCCCCAGCGAAATTCCCGCACCCCAACTGAGAAGCGACCGAACTCAACCCCGCCCAGAAGCTCGCCGCCGAACATCGTGTCGTCGCTGCCGCTGTTGAAGGTTCCCGGCTGCGGCAGATTCGAGTAACGATCGTAATTGATGAAATCGCCGTTGACTTGCGCGGCATCGTCGTAACCCCAGTTCCAGGTGAGCCCGCTGGCGGTGCCGCCGGCATCCGGTTGCACGAAGCCGTTGTCATAGAAGCCCGGCTGTTGCGGCGTCTGCGCACTGGGACCGACCTTCGCCTTCACGTTGAACTGAACGCGGGCTCCGAGCCGGAGGAAATAACCCGCCTCCTCGGATTCTTCGATTTGCAGGGGCGGCAGCTTCACCTGCGCGAACAACGGCGCAATACCGGCCGCCAGCACGGTCAGGCTGGCCGGGACGATCAACGAGGTGGACCGGAAGGAAAGGCGTGAATTCATGTCAATCAGGGCGCGGCTTACTCGGCGCGGACTTCGAGCACCCGGTAAAAACGGCTGCCCGCCACCGGGGGCGATTCAGTCTTGGGCGGACCGTTGTCGATCCATTGCACGTCGTGGCCGGTGCCGCCGACGGCCGGATTGGCCACGCGCGAATTGGTCGTCGCATTGACCAGATCGTTCAAGGTCGGCGCGTATTGTACGAAATAGCGATAATCCGTCCGCGTGGGGAACTGGATGATAAACGTGCCGTTGACGAAGCGGTTGGTGGTGATGTTCAGGGGCGTCGCCGAGGAGGGGAGGGTGAAGACGATGCGGTTCGCGACCTGCAGGAGATACTCCGGCGTGGGCACGGTGAGATGGTCGCTCACGTAGTATTCGGCTGTCACGTCGCGTGCCTGGCCGCCGGCCAGCGGTCCCATGGAAAAGTAAGGCGCGCTTTTGATGATGCCTCCGGCGTCGGGGCCGAAGGTCCTTGTTCCGGTGGAATTGTAGGCGCGGATCTGGTTGGTAAGCGAATCGACCCCGATGCCGCTCATCAGCACATCGACATTCGACAGCGTGCCGGCCCCCGGATAAGCCACGCGCAGCACCTGCTCGAACAGGCCGGATTGCCGGTTCAAAGCCGGGGCCGGGGCAAGTACCTCAAACTGCGGACTGACGGCCGCGTCCGCGGCGAGCGCCAGCCCGTTGGTGGTGAACGCCACGTTGGTGGCCGTCGCGCTGAAGTTGGTAAAGTATAGGCCCCCGGCGAGCGGATTGGTGCCCGACACGAAATCAAACTGGAGGTGGCCGGCGATGGTTCGGCCTGGTTCGAATACTTCTCCTTCCGTCAATGATACCTCTCCGCTGACCAGCCCTTCGCCGGCGCGGCTGTCATCGAAGGAGGCGCTTCCTGATACTCCGCCCATGAAAGATGGATTGCCGAACACGTTGGTGTCGAAGCCCAGCGCGAAAGAGAGTCGATGTTCCCGGCCGTTGGCGCTTAACAATAGCGGAACCATCGCCATCAAACCGCCTTGGACCGTGCCCGTTGTGATCAACCGCGGGGAAGACACCAGTGTGAGGGTGACCGGCGCGCTCGTGACGCTGCCGAACGCATTCGAGACCACCACGGAATATGTGGCGGCGTCCGAGTTGGTGACGGTCAGGAGGGAGAGTTCACGATTGGTCCGGCCGGCCAGCGCGGAGTTGCCGCGAAACCACTGATAATGCAGCGGCTCGGTGCCGTTGGCTGCGACCGAGAAAGCGAATGGCTCGCCCGGAGCGGCGATGCCCGATCGCGGTTGGGACGTGATCTCCGGGTCGGCGGCGCGGGCGTTGGAAGCCGGCAGCAGCCAGCCGGCGATGCAAGCGCACGCGAGCAACGCGGAGAGGCGGAAGCGAAGGGTGAATTGCGGCAACCGGGATGTCATCGGGGGGCGCACTATAGCGGCGGGCCTGCGGAAGTTGACAAGCGCAATCTCCGGTCATTCAAGCGGCGCTAATGAAGACGTCAGGTGCTGCGGGCCGAGGAGGTTGCATGGGCCAGTGCCGGGGCCGGGATCGGCCCCGAATCATTGCGATGCTTTCCTTTGCCCCACAAGCGGCCATGAACCCTCAGGCCGATGTCGTCGAGAAAGGAGTAAACTACCGGCGTGACGAGCAGGGTGAGCAGGAGGCACAGGGACTGGCCACCGATGACGACAATCGCGACGGCCCGGCGTTCTTCCGCGCCTGGGCCGGTGCCGAGCGCCAGGGGAATCATGCCCGCCACCAGCGTGAGCGTGGTCATGAGAATGGGCCGCAACCGGTCGCGATTCGCCTGCAAGATGGCGGCCGCGCGCTCCATGCCCTGCCGCCGGAGGTGGTTCATGTGATCGATCTGGAGAATGGCGTTCTTCTTCACCACGCCAAACAAGACCAGGAGGCCCAGCGCGGAATAGAGGTTCAGCGTGTTGCCGGTGACCCAGAGGGAGAACAGCGCGAAGGGCAACGAGATGGGCAGAGAGAGCAGAATCGTAAACGGATGAACCAGGCTTTCGTACTGCGAAGCCAGGATCATGTACATGAAAATCACTGAAAGAAGGAAGGCCCAGAGAAACTCGTTGAAAGTGCGCTCGAGTTCCCGGCCGCTGCCGCCGATGCGCGTGGTATAGGTGGGCGGGAGATTCATCTCAGCCACCGCCTCGTTGAGGGCTTGAATGCGGTCGGCCAGGGCGTAACCGGGGGCAATTCCCGCCCGCAGCGCGACCATCCGCTGGCGATCTACGCGGTCAATGCGCGAAGCGGTTTGCTCGGAATGGATCTTGACCACGTTATCCAGGCGGACGAGTCCGTTGCGTCCCGGCACGAAGAGGCGCGAAATGGTCTGGGGATCGTCGCGATCCGCCAGTGCGAGCCGGAGCTGGACATCGTAATCATCATTCATCTGCGGATCACGGAAGCGCGACGCCCGCTCCTCGCCCCCCACCATGATGCGCAACGCTGCGGCGATGTCCTGGGTGTCCACGCCGAGTGCGGCCGCGCGTTCGCGGTCGATTTCGACCCGCAATTCAGGAGTGTCGAGTTTGAGCGTGATGTCGGCGTCAACCAGGCCCAATTCGTCCGCCCGTTGGCGGAGTTCCTCGGCATGGCGATGCAGGGTTTCGAGATCGGGGCCGAGCAGGGAAAAATCAATGCCGACGCTGGGGCCGCCCACGCTGATGGAGCCACGTCCGCCGCGCACCGAGACACGCAAATCGGAATACTTGCGCAGCTTCGCGCGCACGGCGCGGATTACCTCCTCCTGTGAATAATTGCCCTGAAATGCCTCCCAAGGTTTGAGGCTGAGCAGGCGGGTGACAGAGAACACCCTCTCTTTGTGCGGGGCGAGGCGGATATACACCCGGCCCTGGCCGGAGCCGCCGAAGCGCGTGGAACCCGCGCTCGACAAAATGACCGGCAGCCGGGGCATGGCGAGCAAATCGGCTTCGATGGCCTGCATGACTTCATCCATGGCCTCAAAGCTGGTGCCTTCCGGCGCGCGGACGTTGATCTCAAACTCGCCTTCGTCGGTATTCGGCGGTGTGAACTCCTGGGGCACGATCCGGTAAAGCGGATAGGACAACAGCATCACGAGCACGGCCCCGCCGGCGACAAACCAGCGGTGGCGCATGGAGAACTTCAAGGAGGCCGTGTAAAGGCGGTCAATCCAGCCATAGAAGCCGCCCCGCGAGCCGCTACCGCCGACGTGGTCGCCGCGATGCAGCAGTCGCGCACTCATCAAGGGTGTGAGCGTGAACGACACGAGCAGGCTCACCAGCACGGCGACCGCGGAGGTCAGGCCGAACTGAAAGAGAAACCGGCCCGAGATGCTGGACATGAACGACACGGGCACGAAGATGACCACGAGGCTGAAAGTCGTGGCCATGACCGCCAGCCCGATTTCCTTGGTGCCTTCCAAGGCGGCCTGGAAGGGGTCCATCTTCTTTTCCTCGACGAAGCGGAAGATGTTTTCCAAGACCACGATCGCGTCGTCAATGACGATGCCGACCATCAGCACCAGGGCGAGCATGGTCACGCTGTTCAACGTGAAATCCAGCGCCCACATCATGCCGAAGGTGGAAATGACCGACGTGGGGATGGCCACCGCGGCGATGAATGTCGCCCGCAGATTGCGCATGAAGGCGAAGACCACCAGGCTGGCCAGGATGCTGCCGATGATGAGGTGGACTTGAATCTCGTGCAGCGCCTGGTAGATGTAGCGCGACTGATCCTCGATCACTTCGAATTGCACATCCTCGGGCAGTTCCGCCAGCACCTGCGGCAGCAGCGCCTTGATGCCTTCGATCACCTCGACAGTGTTCGCGTCGGACTGCCGCCGGACCTCGAGCGTCACCGCCGGCCGGCCGTTCAGCCGCGAGATGGACCTTTGTTCCTTCGTGCCGTCTTCGGCCCAGCCAATGTCGCGGATGCGTACCGGGCTGCCCTCGACCGAGGCGATCACCAGTTCGTTGAACTCCCGGGGGTCGGTGATGCGGCCCATCGTGCGAATGGTCTGCTCCCGCAGGGTGCTGACTACCTGGCCGCCGGGCACGTCCGCGTTCTGCCGGGCAATCGCCTCCCGCACGGTCGTGATGGGCAGGTTGAAGGCCGCGAGGCGTTCGGCATCG
>CAYXDZ010000246.1:0-5696 GCA_964463815.1 uncultured Verrucomicrobiota bacterium
GCTCCGCTTGACCCGTTTCGCAAATGCCTGTTTGCTCGCGGCGAATTCGATGTCCAACGTCACTCCATACGCGCTTGAAGACTTGAAGATCGACCGCTCCGCGCGGCGTTCCGGTGGTTCAGGCTGGTGGTGGGTGCTGCTGGTTCTGCTGCTCCTCGGCGCGGGCGGCTTCTTCTGGCAGCGGCAAAGTCAAGCCGCCCTGGTGACCACCGCGCCCGTGCTGGAGGAAACCAACGGCGCCCTCCGGCCGGCGGAAACCATTCTCAACGCCTCCGGCTACGTCACCGCCCGCCGTCGGGCGACGGTTTCCTCGAAGGCCACCGGCAAGATCGTCGAGGTGTTGATCGAGGAAGGCATGGCGGTGAAGGCGGGTCAGTTGCTCGCGCGCCTCGATGCCACGAATCTCGACACCACTCACCGGCTCGCCGAGGCCCAGCTCGCCGCCGCCAGCGCGGCGCTTGCCGAGATTCAGGTGCGGCTTGACGAGGCCAAACGCGAGCAACGGCGCGTCGAATCGCTGGCCCAACAGAAGATCGCCAGCGAGGCGGAACAGGATGCGGCGGAGGCGCAGGTGAAGTCCTTCGCGGCGCGACTGGCGGCGCAGCAGGCGGAGGTCGTGGTAGCCGAGCGGCAGGTGGCGCTGTACCGGCAGCAGCTTGATGACCTGGAAATTCGCGCGCCCTTCGCCGGCATTGTCGTGACCAAGAACGCGCAGCCGGGCGAGATGATTTCGCCGCTGTCCGCCGGCGGTGCGTTCACCCGCACGGGCATCTGCACCATCGTTGACATGGGCTCGCTGGAGATCGAAGTGGACGTGAACGAAGCCTTCATCAACCGCGTGCGGGAGGGACAGTCGGTGACCGCCACGCTGGACGCTTATCCGGACTGGAAGATTCCCGGCCGCGTCATCGCCATCATCCCCACCGCCGACCGCCAGAAGGCGACCGTGCGGGTGCGCATCGGATTTGAGGAAGTTGATTCGCGTGTGCTGCCGGACATGGGCATCAAAGTCGCCTTTCAAGCCGAGGCTGCGCCTTCGAGCGAAGCAAAGTTGGTGGCGCGGCGGCTCACCATCCCGCAGGCCGCCTTGCGAAGTGACAACGGTAGCGACGTGGTCTTTGTGTTGCAGGACAATCACGCCCGTCGGCGCGCGGTGCAGGTCAACGGCCGCGCCGGCGACCGGGTGCAAATCGCCTCGGGCGTCGCGGCCGGCGAAGGGGTCATCATCACCGGTCCGGAACCCTTGGGCGACGGCCAACGCGTAAAGGAAAAGCAACCATGAGCGCCGCCATCACCGACACCACCGCTCCGGCGGTCGTGCAGGCCAGCCACGTCAGCCGCAGTTTCAAACGCGGCTCCGAAAACATCCACGTGCTGCAAGACCTGAGCCTGGAGGTCAAGGCCGGCGAATTCCTGGCGCTCATGGGGCCATCCGGTTCGGGAAAGAGCACGCTGCTGAATCTCATCGGCGGCCTCGACCGGCCCACCGGGGGCAGCATCACCGTGGCGGGCGAGCGCATTGACAGCCTCCCGGAATCGCGGCTCACGGCCTGGCGCGCGCGGCATGTGGGCCTGGTGTTTCAGTTCTACAACCTGCTGCCGGTGTTGAGCGCCGAGCGCAACGTGGAACTCCCGCTCCTGCTCACGCCGCTCAACTCCGCACAGCGCCGGAAGCATGTCGAAACGGCGCTGAAAATCGTCGGGCTGGGCCATCGCCTGAAGCACACCCCACGCACGCTCTCCGGCGGCGAACAGCAGCGGGTGGGCATCGCGCGGGCGATCGTCACCGACCCCACCCTGCTCCTCTGCGACGAACCGACCGGCGATCTCGACCGCAAGTCCGGTGATGAAGTGCTCGATCTGTTACACGCGCTCAATCGCGAGCACGGCAAGACGATCATCATGGTCACGCACGATCCCCACGCCTCGGCGCGGGCAAGCCGGGTGGTGTACCTGAACAAAGGCCGGCTCAGCGACCAGATGCCGGATTAGCGGCCGATGAAATACCTCATCCTCATCGCCAGCAATTTGAAGCGCCACAAACTGCGGACGTTGCTGACCATCCTGACGGTGTTCATCGCCTTCCTGCTGTTTGGTTACCTGTCGGCGATTGCGAAGGCGTTTGACACCGGCGTCACGCTGGCCGGCCAGGAGCGGTTGATCGTCCGGCACAAGGTTTCCATCATCCAACTGCTGCCGGTGAGCTACCAGGGCCGCATCGCCCGGATTCCCGGCGTCGAAGCCGTCACGCACCAGACGTGGTTTGGGGGCAAGTATCAGAACGAGCGCAACCTCTTCCCGCGCATGCCGGTCGTGCCCGGGGAGTTCCTCGAAATTTTTCCCGATTACCAGCTCGCGCCCGAGGATCGCGAACGCTGGCTCGCGACCCGGGACGGTTGTATCATCGGCGAGCGGCTCGCGCGGGAATTCGGCTTCAAGGTGGGCGACCGCATCCCGATCATTCCGGACATCTGGCCGCGCAAGGATGGCTCGGCCCAATGGGAATTCCAGGTGGCGGGCATTTACACCGGCGCGGATAAAAACACGGATACGCGGCAGTTGTTTTTCCGTTACGATTACTTCGACGAATCGCGACCCGAGGAGGTGCAGGGCCAGGTTGGTTGGTACACGTTGCGCATCGCCAATCCGGACCAGGCCGCCGAGGTAGCCGCCGCCATCGACGCGGAGTTTGCGAACTCGCCCTACGAGACGAAGTCCGAGGCGGAGGGGGCGTTCGTCGCGGGTTTTGCGAAGCAGATCGGCAACATCGGGGCCATCATGGTCGCCATCTTGAGCGCGGTCTTCTTCACGATCCTCCTGGTCGCGGGCAACACGATGGCGCAAACCGTGCGGGAACGGACGGAGGAAATCGGGGTGCTGAAGGCGCTGGGGTTCAGCAGCACGCTGGTGCTCGTGCTCGTGCTCGCGGAATCCTGCCTGATCGCCGGGCTCGGCGGCTTCGCGGGACTGGGGCTCGCCTATGGACTGATTGCCGCAGGGGTTCCTTCGATCAGCGCCCTGCCCGTCTTTTATTTCCCGCCGCAGCAACTCCTCCTCGGCATCGCACTCGTTTTTCTGCTCGGCCTGCTGACCGGAGCCATTCCCGCCATCCAGGCGATGCGCCTTCAAATCGCCGTCGCGCTACGGCGAAGCTGAACTCTCTACCTGACCGGGACGCCTCCTCTCCCCGGCACCCACCGTGCATTGTGTGATTGCAACCGCCGTCGCCTGGGCGAGTCTATCCCCGCGAACGCATGACGCAGACTTACACGCAACTGCTTGGCGGCCTGGGGTTGTTCCTGCTGGGCATGCTCCTGCTCACGGACGGTCTCAAGGCCGCGGCGGGCGAAGCGCTCAAACGCATTTTGATGCGCTTCACCGGCCGGCCCTTTTCCGCCTTCGTCTCGGGCGTGACGATCACGGCGATGGTGCAGTCTTCGAGCGCCACCACGCTGGCGACGATCGGCTTTGTCAGCGCAGGGTTGCTCACCTTCGCGCAGGCCGTCGGCATCGTGATCGGCGGCAGCGTCGGCACCACCACCACCGGCTGGCTGGTCTCCCTGCTGGGGTTGAAGTTGAGCATCGGCCAGCTCGCCATGCCGCTGGTGGGCGTTGGCGCGTTGATGCGGCTCGTGCTCCGGGGCCGGCGGGCATCACTCGGCCTGGCACTGGCCGGGTTCGGGCTGATTTTTGTCGGCATCGATGTGCTGCAATCCGGCATGGCCGGCCTGTCCGAGCATGTGCGCCCGGATTCCCTGCCGGCCGCCACATTTACCGGCCGCCTGTTGCTGGTGGGCATCGGTATCTTCATGACGGTGATCATGCAGTCGTCGAGCGCCGCCATCGCCACCACCATCACGGCGTTTCATGCGGGCACGATCCATCTCGAACAAGCGCTGGCCCTTGTCATCGGTGCCAGCATCGGGACCACGGTGACGGCCGCGCTGGCCGCCATCGGCGCGAGCGTGCCCGCCCGGCGCACAGCCCTCGCGCACATCCTCTTCAACGCATTCGCCGGGGCGCTCGGTTTTCTCCTGCAACCCCTCTTTGTACTGGTGCTTGAGCGGTGGGACACCACGCCGGACGCGAGCAGCCTCGCGATCTTCCATACCGCGTTCAACCTGCTGGGCGCGGCGCTCGTGCTGCCGGCCGTTGAACGCTTCTCACGGTTGGTCATCCGCTTCGTGCCCGATCGCGGGCCGGCGCTCACGCGACATCTCGACAGTTCCCTGACCCAGGTGCCCGAAGTGGCGGTCGAAGCCGTGCGCCGGACCTTGCTGGACTGCGCGCTGGAGCTGTTCACCGCCGCGCGTCGTGCGCTGCATCGCAAACCCGGCGCCCGCACGGCACAACCCGCGGGTGTGGCGGAGGCCCTCCACGAAGCCCGGCGCTTTCTGGCGGAGGTGCCGCCGTTCCCGGATAATGCCGGCCAGGCCCATCCGCGCCTGGATGTGGTGCATGCGCTGGATCATCTGGACCAGCTCACCGATCAACTGGACCTCGCGCCTGTGGCCGCACTCGGGGCGGAGGAGCCGCGCATTGCGCGCGCGCGGGAGAAACTGCTCGCCGTGATCGACGGAGCGCAGGCACGGATTGGAGACCAGCCCGACCGACCGGGGTTGAAATCCATCCAGCACCGGGCGGAGGAACTGGCGGAACTGCGGCGCACCGGGCGTCAAAGTCTGCTTGAGGAAACCGCCGCCGGCCGGCTGTCCCCGGAGACCGCCGGCGATTATCTCGATGCCGTGCGCTGGCTGGACACCATCGCCTATCATGCCTGGCGCACCGCCGCGCATCTCTGCCCGGAGCCGGACGGAGCGCCCGCGGTGAAGGAAGTGGAGCGGTGAACGGGCTTCGCGATGGCGCATAGGCCCCGCCCGGCCCCGCAGTTGCACGTTGGTTCTGATTGCCGGCGGCCACTTCCATCCGTGCTGAATTATTCCGCACTTCCGAGGAGTTTCTGATTCAACAACTGCTCCAGCTTTTCCAAGCGGGCCTTCAACTCCGTGAGCTCCGTTTCCCGCTCTTCCAGCCGTTGCTCCAATTTTTGATTCAGGCCCTGGATCGCCGCCAGCGCCACGCCCGCCTCGTCCAGGGGCGCGATGTGTTTGTCGTCCGTGCCAACCTTGAACGCGGCATGAAAATCCTGCGCCATCGGGCCGATGTGGCGGGTGCCCGGGTCTTCCTTGTAGCGCCAATGGGTGATGGGCAGTTGCGCGACTTGATCCAGGATTTGCCGCGGGTTGACCGGCGCGAAGTCCTGTTTGGCGTTGCGGTCGCTGGAATTATTGAACGTGCCATTGACCGTCACCCCCGTGCTGTTGGCCAGCAAGCGTTGGGTGATCGGCGCGGCGTTGACGCCTCCGATGTAGAGACCGACGAAGCCGTAGCCCACGGTCAGGCGCGAGGTGGCGCCGCCGGTATTGAACACCTGACCCGAGCCGGCGGCGTTGTAGAAGTGGTTGTAGGCCAAATGGACACCGTCAGCCAGCGCGGGGAAGGAACCGTAGAGATAGCCCAGCGAGTTGCCGCCACTGAGGGAAAGCTGTCGGTAGTCATCAGCCAACTGGACATTGCCGGACAGCCGAATGCCGCCGGCGGCGCGCACGGCGAATTGATTCACGGCGGTGGAGGCGAAATCGGCGTTCTGGGAGTCCGCCCAAACGAACGCGCCTTGATGATTGGCTTTGGCGCGA
>CAYXDZ010000247.1:0-5671 GCA_964463815.1 uncultured Verrucomicrobiota bacterium
TGGAGCCAATGGCCGGGATTGAACCGGCGACCGACGGTTTACGAAACCGTTGCTCTACCACTGAGCTACATTGGCCCGAAAGCGGTCCAGAAAGTAATCGGCGTCGCCTGACTGGCAAGCTCTTTTCCAACGCTCTTTCCCGGCGCCGACATCAAACCAGGCACCCCGCTTTGCGGCCGCTTTCGGTCTTCACCTCCGGTCCGATCTGGCGCAGGCTCGGCCCATGCAAATCAACGTGGGCATTGTCACCGTCTCCGACCGCGCTTCCCAAGGCGAATACGACGACCTCGGCGGCCCGGCGCTACGGAAGGCGGCGACCGGTCACGGCTGGACGGTCGTCGCGGACAAACTGGTGCCGGATGAGAGGCGCGACATCCAGCGCGCAATTCGCGAATTGATCAACCAGGGCTGTGGCCTCGTCCTGACCACCGGCGGCACCGGCGTCGCCCCGCGCGATGTCACGCCCGAGGCGATCCGCGAGATTGCGACCCGTGAGCTGCCGGGCTTCGGCGAAGTCATGCGCATGGAGTCGCTCAAGATCACCAAGAATGCCATCCTCTCGCGCAACCTCGCCGCCGTGGTGGACAACGCGCTCGTCATCGCACTGCCCGGCAAACCCAGCGGCGCGGTCGAGTGCTTGAGCTTTGTGGTGGGCGCAATTCCCCATTGTGTGAAGGTGGTGCAAGGCGTGCCCACGAGTTGTTGAGAAACTTCGAGATCACAAGGCAAGATGTACAGCCAACCGCCAAACGCGAAGCTCGCACCAAGCACCCCACCGTCGAGGCCTTGTTCCCGGCTTACGGCTTACGGGTTACTTGCCCTGGTGGTTGCACCTCTCGCGACCGGTTGCGTCAGTCAGGAGTCCGTTCGCCAGCAAACCAAGCAGGCTTACGAGGCGGGCTTCAAGCAGGGCCAACTGGCCGCCGAGTTGAAGCTTACGCACGTTTTCATGCGCGGCCCCGTCCAGCAGCAGACCATCCGCTGGCGCGAGGGGCTCACCCTGGCGCAGGCGATTGTGGAAGCGGTTTACACATCGCCGAACGAACCCCGGGCGATCAACCTCACGCGACAGGGCCGGATCATGACGATCAATCCGGCGGACCTGTTGAGCGGCATCGATCCCCCGCTGGAGGCGGGCGATCTCATCGAACTGCACTGAATGGAAGCGCCGACCCTGGATCAATTCCTCACCACCGCCCGCGCGCTGGGCGCGAGTGACCTCCATCTCGAACCCGGTCTGCCGGCGGCGCTGCGCGTGCGGGGTCGCCTGCAAACCCAGGGTCCGCCGCTGACGGCCGCCGCGTTGCTCGCGCTTGCCCGGGAGCTGATTGGTGACGCGCACTGGCCGGAGTTCGTGGACCGGCGTTCCTACGATTGCTCGCGACGGATCGCCGGCGTGCGCTGCCGCGTGAACGTCCTGCAATCGTCGCGCGGCGTCGGTTTCGCGGTCCGGTTGCTGGCTTCCTTCGACGCGACGTTGCAAACGTTGAACTTGCATCCCGTGCTCGCCGAATTGATCCAGCCGCAACACGGCCTCATCCTCGTCAGCGGACCGACCGGCAGCGGCAAATCCTCCACCATGGCGGGGTTGATCCAGGAATTGAACCAGGGGGAAGCGCGGCATGTGCTGACGCTGGAAAGCCCGATCGAGTACGTGTTCCGCCCCAAGACCGCCTTCATCCGCCAGCGCGAAGTGGGCCGCGACACGCCGTCGTTTGAGCAGGGCTTGCTCGACGCGCTCCGCGAAGATCCGGACGTGTTGATGGTCGGCGAAATGCGCGACCCGGAGACGATGCGGCTCACATTGAGCGCGGCCGAGACCGGCCACCTCGTGCTCGCGACGGTGCATTCGTCGTCGTGCGTGGAGGCGTTGCAGCGCGTGATCGGCGCGTTTCCCTCGGAAATTCAAAACAGCATCGCCGCGCAACTGGCGGACTGCCTCGTCGGCGTGGTCTGCCAGCGGTTGCGCTACCGGGCGGACCTCGACCTGACCCTGCCGGAACTGGAAATCCTCCGCCCGACCAACCCGGTGAAGACCCACATCCGCGGCCGCGACTTCTTCAAGATCTCGTCCGTGATGGAGACCGGGGCCGAGGCGGGCATGTGGACGTTCGCGCGTTATCAGAGCTGGATGGCCCGGAAGACCGACTGGCATACGCCCAACCGGACGCCCACCGCAGCGGAACCCGTCGAGGAGGCCCCCTCTCTCGTCCGGATGCCGCCCCTGCGCTCCGACGTGCCGAAGAAGCCCCCCACGCCACATCCGACCCAAGCCCCGGCAACCGGCGGCCGGATCGAGATCGAGCCGGTTGAGGGCGTGTTGGATGATGTGCTGAAGAAGCTTCAGTGACGGCCACCGACCAGGTTCTCCAATCGACGCCGGTCTCGGGCTTTGCTTTCGTTGCGTTTCACCGACGTTATTGGCGAGGAGCATCGGTGCGAACAGCGGTGACCGGTTGTAACGGGTGTCAGCCATGTCAACAACCTGCGGGAAATCCACTTGCACAAGCCGGGTTACGGGCGCATAAAAACCCGCATTCAGAGAGTGCGTTGAAGTGACGTCCGGACAACCCCTTGACCCATGACTGTCGCCGAATTGATCGAACAATTGCAGAAGGAAAAGCCTTATTTGGTTGTGCGCGTTTGGGATACCCGCCGGGAACATTTCACCGAGCGCTTTCACCTCCAGTCTTCAACGTTCGACAGCGAGTTGTTGCTCACGCCCGCCGACGGCCCGGCCCGACAATTGCCTCCGGTGCACTGGCCCGGTTTGTTCGATGAACCATCCCCGGCATCCGCGCGCCCCGGCACCTGACTTTGCATGCGCCGCCATTCGGCGTTGATTTCAATCGACCACCGGCCTAGCGTGAGTGTCATAAACCAACCCCCAACCGCAAGCCGCCATGAAAACGCAAGTTGATGACTGGCAGTTTCGCCCCGCGGAAAGTGACCTGATCGCGGTGGAATTGTTTCTAAATAACGGGCAGCGGGCCATCCTCGAAGTGCTGCCCATGATGTACTCGCGCAGCAGCGCGGCCGCCGGCTGCGAGATGATCGTCTGGTGCGAGCTGCCCGGTGAAGTTCTGGACGACGGCACGTGCAAGGCGCGCTGGATCACACGCGCACCGGATGCCTCCTGTCCGTGGAGTCATGTGGAACTTCCCCCCGCCTTGCTCGGGCAGATCGAAGAACGTCTGGCGAGCGGCAACAGGACGGCCGAAGGCTCGACCGCGTGAGCGCCGGGCATCCCGCGATCAAAGCGATAAGAATTTCAGCAACTCGATCCGGCGCGGGAACTGGATGAGCAGTTGCGTGCCGCGAATGTTCACCGTGTCCGGGTCGCCCTTGTACTCGCGCCGCCACAGTGCTTCGCCGGTGCGCGGATCAATCCGCTTGAGGGCACAGCTTGCCCGGATGTCGGAGTTCGCGGACAGGGCGGCGGCCTTGTCGAGGAGGTTTTCACCCACCCATTGCGAGTAAAGGAACTTGCCGGAGACGAAGAGATCGGTGCCGAGGTGGGGTGCCTGCCAGAGCACCTTGCCGGTGACGGGTTCAATCTTGAGGATCGCGTGCGTGGGGTCGTCCCGGCGATTGGGGTTGGGATTCCTCAGCGTCTGCGGGTCGTCCAGGGTGGTGGCCGCGTAGAGCGCGCCCTGATGATCAAAAACCAGCTTGCGAATGCCCACGCTCGTCACCCGCCATTGGACCTCGCCCGAGTCGAGATCAAACGCGGCCAGCACCCCGGCGTCGTAGGCGTAAAGGCGGTTGCCCCGCTCGACGAATGGGAAAAGATACTGCACGCCGGTTTGGTCGTCGAAGGTGCCGCGATTCCGGGTGCGCCAAAACGTGGGCACATGAACCTGCGCGGACTCGAGAGCTTCCTCACTGAGCGGGTAACTGAGCGGCGCTTCCCATTTCAATTTGCCGCCCTTGTCGATGACCTTGAACCCGTTCACGCCCGCGACGACATCCACCGTGGGCAGGGGGAAGTAAACCGGCCGGCCGGTGATCTCCCCGCGCCAGGTTGAGCCGCCGCCCTGCACGCGCTTCAACTCCACTGCGTAGCGGCTGTGGTCTTCGAGGATTTCATCCGGAGTGTCGGCCGCGTCGCGCCGGTTCAGCTGGCTGACCAGTTCCGTGGCCGCGCGGAGCGAGCCGCCCGAGGTCAGGTTCTCGTTGAGCACTCTATCGAAATTCTGATCCACCGTCTTCTCGAGGCCGGACGCCGTCATGACTCGCGGGCCGGTGGAGAGCGTGTTCGTGACAATCCGCCGTTCGAGCAGCCGGGTTTGCAGGGTCACCACGGATTCCCCGTCCGGCACCAGGGACAACTCCGCATCCAGGGCGGGGGGAGTCAGTTCGAGGAGGCGCTTTTCTCCGCCCGCCAGCGGGCAGACTTCAAACGTCAACCGGTTCGTCGTCGCCGGGGCCTTCTCCAGCACGAGCAGGCGTTCGCCAATGAAGATGGCGGGATCGTCATCGTGTGGTTCGATTGAAAGCAGGGTCGAGCCGTCCGCCTTGTTGAGGTGCAGAATGCGATCCGGCCAGGCAATCCAGAAGCTGTTCGAGTTGAGCCGGATTTCGGGCGTCGCACGTTCCACGCGGGAGCTGACTTCGGAAAAGATCGGCAGGCTGTCATCGAAGTTGGTGATGCTGCCGAAGGACTGCTCCCAGCGCTTTGCGCCGGTGCGCAGATCGACCAGGGCAACTTCGCGATTGCGGATGAGCAGCAGTTCATCATCAGGCAGCAAGCGGGGAGCGAGCGGTCGTTCCGGGCGCTCGTACTGAACGTCCATCACCACTTTGGGTTTGCTGCCGGCAAAACGATACCAGCCCCAGAAGCCAGCCATGCCGATCAGCAAAATGATGGCAACGAGAACGTATGGCTGGCGGCGGCGCGCGAGTTCGTGGTTGCGCCGAATCTGTTGCTCGGCCTTCGACAGTTTGCGCTTCGGAACAAACGGGCCACGGGCGGGCGGTGGCGCGGAGCCAGCGGCTTCATCCACCACCGGCTCGGCCGGGGACTCCGCCGCCGGCTTGCGGACGGAGAGTCGTGTGGCGGCTGGCGGCGTGGGGACAAGTGGGTTCGCCGGATTCGTGGCCGGCAACTGCGTGTTCGCCTTGGGGGCCGCGTCAGCGCCGCAAGTCGGACAATGGATGACGCCCCCGGCGAGCGGCGTGGTTTCATCCACATCAAAGGCGAACTTGGTGCCGCAGTCGCAAAGCACTTTCAAAGTGATCATGGGCGGGTGGGATTCAACAAGGTGACGTTGGCGGGCCGGGGAAAATCCTGGGCGGCGTGGCTGGGGCTGAAACCCTGCGAGCCGTCCGTGCGCAGGAAGTTGCCTCCGCCGGCTCCGTGGTTGTTGCCCGGACGGTGGCCGTCGGCGGAGAAAAGGAGTTGTTGCGCGATCTTCGCTCCCGCATCGACCTGTTCATCCGAAACCAGGATCGAGCCCGGCGGAGCATCGCTGCGCCAGCCCATGTAATAGGCGTAGCTGATCTTGCGACCGGCGAACGATTGGGCGGGCTTCAGCGCCTTGTCTCCGGCGGCGGGGCAGATCCAAAATTCCGTCTGCGTGGTGTAACGCGGGATGAGCAACGACAGCGGTTCGGCGGGCGAGACGGCATTGGTGACGAGGGGAAACCAACCTTGGTGGTCGTTCGCATA
>CAYXDZ010000248.1:0-5633 GCA_964463815.1 uncultured Verrucomicrobiota bacterium
CAGGCCGATGAAAGCAAACAGCAGGACGCCGACGGCGTAGCGCGGAAACTCGAAGTGCTCGAAGCCGCTCCCGTCGCCGTACATCACGCCACCAACGCCGAGCAGGACGCCGATGTTCCACAGCTTCCCGGCGAGGACGCTGATGAAGCCCAGTTTGACCGTCGTCCGGCCGAGCAACGCCGCCAGCCAGAGCGCCACCGCCACGGCCGCCTGGGTGGCGAATCCGAAATTGAAGGCTCCGGCCGCAGCGGCCTTAAGCCGGCCATGCGAAAACCACGCGCAGTCCGCGAGCAAGGTCGGGGCGTGCATCTGGATCGAGGCGATCAACCCCAGCACGCCCGCGACCGCCAGCCAGAAGGCCGCGCCCCCGAAGAGTGCGAGAAACGCCCAGCGTCCGGAAGCGACCGTCGTTTCCGGGGTCAGCACGTCATCAATGGAGGGTTGCGAAGTCATTCCGCTGATTCAGATGGAAGCGGGCCGCGGGACTTATTCGAACTCGCTCGGAGCTTCGGGTTCCTTGGGCAGTTCGGCGGTCGCCTTTTGCGATGCTTCCAGCAGCTTGGTCCGGCCGGCGCGCGGATTCTGCCATTCGGCCAGTGTCAACTCGATGGCGCGGTCGATGGGAATACGGACGATGGCTCGGTCCTTGTCCTGCCAGCCATAGGTGGTCAGACCGCTCTGGTCGGCGGCCCGGGTTTCAGCGAGGGCCTTGGCGCGTTCCTCGGCGCGGGCGGTCCCCAGCGGGGCGGGTTCGGTGAGCTTGCGCACCTGCTTGACGGTGTAGGTCATGACCAGCAGCGCGCCGATGATGGCGAGCAGGTAGAGGAAACTGGAACTGCCCTGGCGTTCTTGGTAACTCATTTCGCACCTCCCGTGGCGGCGGCCGGGGCCACATACGATACGTCCATGGCCTCGGCGATCCGCGGATCACGTTGCGGATAAACCGGCGCGCTGTGCAGCGTCGCGAGGAATTGTTTGGTCAGGAAACCACCGATCAGCAGGAACAGGCCGATGTCCACGAAGGCCAGGTGAAAACCCTCCTTGTGCAGGCCCGGCATGATGTTGAAGTGCATGTCGAGGTAGTGCATGAACCAGGCCCAGCCCGCGAGCGGAATGATCACCATGGGTTTCAGCTTCCAGTCGATGCGCAACAACATCAGGAACGGGAAGAAGAAGTGGCCGAAGATGATGACCATGCTGAGACCGTACCAGCTTCCCTTCTCCCGCAGCAGAAACCAGAAGGTTTCCTCCGGGATGTTCGCGTTCCAGATGATGAAATACTGGGAGAAGGTGATGTAGGCGTAGAATACCGTGAACGCGAAGAAGAGCGAGCCCAGGAAGTAAAACGTCTTGTCGGTCGCCACGTCCTTCAGCGGCCCGGTGGCCTTCAACGCGGCCGTGATCGTATAGACCGTGGCGATGGTCAGCCACACACTGCTGGCGAAATACCAGACGCCATACATCGTCGAGAAGAACTGGTGGAAAATGCTCTTGTACCAGAGGAACGACCCGAAGGTGGCCCCGATGGCGATGGCGAGCACGACCCCCAGGTAGGAGAGCAGCCGCATCTTGTAGGTGCATTCCACGGAACCGGTTTCGTCCTGGCGCAGCGACCAGAACCGCAGACGTTGTGAGAAGAAGATCCAAAAGCAGAGCACGAGCAGCGAGGCAATCGGCCACATCCACTCATTGAACAACCAGCTCTTCGCGGCCAGCAGGCTGTCGTCCTCGGGTTTCATCGAAAACCACGGATAGATGGATTTGCGAAACAGATAGATGACCAGCCAGATCGGCACGAGCCACCGGGCCTGCACCGCCATGCTTTCGCAGATGCGCCGGATCGGAATGGACCAGCTCGCGTCGAACAAATGGTGGGCGATCACCAGAAAGAGCGAACCCACCACGAGGCTGGTGTAAAAGCCGAAGACGGTGAGCAGGGAGTAGGCGAACTGCTGGCCGCCGCCGGCAATACCACCGATCAAACTGATCACCAGGCCGACGATGATTGCCAGCATGGGAACGCTGCGCCAGCGCCGCAGATCAAGCGGCGGCGGGTTCACAGAAGATTCGTGAGCACTCATGGCGTTATTTCAAATTCTCCCGGGCGAACTCCGGCACGTCGTCCACCGTGGCGAGCCGGCTGCGTTGCAGGGCGCGCAGATAGGCGATGACCGCCCAGCGATCCTCGATTTCGATGTTCGCGGCGTAACCGCCCATCAGGTTTTTCCCGTGCGTGATGGTGTTGAACAGGTCGCCGTCCGCGAGATTGACGATGCGGGCGTCGTGCAGGTTGGCCACCGCGGCCATGCCGAGCTTGGAAGTCACGCCCTTGCCATCCCCCTGCTGGCCGTGGCACGGCGCGCAGTAGATGTTGAACTCGTGGCGTCCCCGCTGCATGAGCGTTTCCGTCAACCGCACGGGCAGCACTTCCACAAAATTGGTCGTGCCCGGCTGGCGGCCGGTGGTGAACTCATTTTCCTCGTACTGCGAACCCCGGGCCACGGTGCCCGCAACAAACGGCCGGGAACTGAGTCCGTCTTCCCAGCCCACAAACGAAGTGTCCGTTTGCGGACGGAGCTTGGGCTGCCGGTCCATGTCCGGGAACAGTTCGATGGGCGGCTTGCGCGAAGGCGAACCGCCGTGATCAAGTCGCAAGCCCGCGACGGCCAGCACCGCCAGCACGGCGAGAATGAACAGAATGATGAAATATCGCATGCCTATTCCTCCGCCAGTTCGATGTGCCTGCTGCCGGCTTCCTCGAGCAGCTTGCGGGTTTCGGCTTCGGAGAACTTGGGATCCTCGCACTCGATCACCACGTAGAACTTGTCGTGCGTGGCCTGCGCAAAGCGGCGGTGCTTCAATAGCGGATGATGCAGGCGCGGCAGGCGGTTGAGAAACAACATGCCGCCGATGGCCCCGAACGCGCCGAGCAGAATCGTCAATTCATACGACGGCGGAAACGCGCCAAAGGGGCTGAACATCGGCTTGCCGCCGATCGGGATCGGATAGTCCACGGCGTTGAGGAACCAGATCATCAACATGCCGGAGGTGTAACCGAGGACGCCCCCGATGAAGGCGAACCAGCCGACTTTCGAATTCTTGATGCCCATCGCCTTGTCCATGCCGTGAATCGGAAACGGCGTGAAGACATCCCAGCGGGTGAAGCCGGCGTCGCGCACTCTTTCAGCGGCGTGCATGGCGTCGGCCGGGGTGTTGAATTCAGCGACCAATCCGTAGGCTTTGTTCGTGTCTGACATCAGTGATGCCCTCCATGACCGGGTTTCGCGCCGCCCTCGGGGTGATGCGGGTCGGCTTGCGGGGTGATGGCCTTAACCTCGGCAATCGCAATGATGGGGATGAACCGCAGGAACAACAGGAACATGGTGAAGAACAGGCCGAACGTCCCGATGTATTGCAGGATGTCCACCCAGGTCGGGGCAAAGTAACCCCAGTTCGCCGGCAGAAACTCACGGTGCAACGAGATCACCACGATCACGAACCGCTCAAACCACATGCCGACGTTGACGAGAATCGAGAGCACCCAGACGATCATCAGATTGCTGCGGATTTTCTTGGACCAGAAGAACTGCGGCACGATGACGTTGCAGAGCATCATCAGCCAGTACCCCCACCAGTACGGCCCCATCATGCGGTTCTTGAAAGCGAAAGCTTCATAGATGCTGCCGCTGTAGGACATAGCGATGAACAACTCCATCAGGTACGCGTAGCCGACGATCGAGCCGGTCGCGAGCGTCACCTTGCACATCAGGTCGATGTGCCGCTTGGTGATCAGATCCTCCAAACCGCACAACCGGCGGATCGGGATCAAGAGCGTCAGCACCATGCCGAAACCGGAGAACACGGCCCCCGCGACAAAATAAGGCGGAAAGATCGTCGTATGCCAGCCGGGCAACTGCGAAACGGCGAAGTCCAGGGAAACGATCGAGTGCACGGACAGCACCAGCGGCGTCGAGAGACCGGCGAGAATCAGATAAGCCTTTTCGTAGTTGCTCCAGTGCCGGTTCGAGCCGGTCCAGCCCAGGGCAAACAGACCGTAGAGGAACTTGCGGATCCTGGACTTCGCCCGGTCCCGCATGACGGCGAGGTCAGGCACGAGGCCGATGTACCAGAACAGGAGCGAGACCGTAAAATAGGTCGAGACAGCGAACACGTCCCACATCAACGGCGACCGGAACTGCGGCCAGATGGCGTTGGCGTTCGGAATCGGAAACAGCCACCAGCCAAGCCAGATGCGGCCGATGTGGATGAGCGGATAAATGCCGGCGCACATGACGGCGAAAATGGTCATGGCCTCCGCCGCGCGATTGACCCCCGTGCGCCATTTCTGACGCAGTAGAAACAAGATGGCCGAGATCAGCGTTCCGGCGTGGCCGATACCGATCCACCAGACGAAGTTGATGATCGCCCAGCCCCACATGACCGGGTGGTTCAAGCCCCAGATGCCGGGGCCGGTGGACATCAGGTAAACGATCAACCCGAAGCACACGGTCATCAGTGTCACGCTGATGGCGAAGGCGATCCACCACCATTTCGGGGTTTTGCCCTCGGCAACGCCGGCCACCGCATCGGAAATCCATGCGATGGAGCGCTTGTTCCGGACCAGCGGCGCCCGTTCCAGTTCAGCCGGCGGGGCGAAGACTTTTACACTGTTCATTGCGTCAGCCATTAGTGGTCTCCATTCGCCCCGTGATCGGCATCGTGACCGTGATCGTCATGGTGACCGCCGTGGTGTGCCTTGTTGGGATTGCCATGCACGTGATTCGTTTCCGCGTAATCCATCGTGCTGATCGGATGCTCGGTATGATCGGGCATCGACGGGTTGGGATTGCGCACGCGCGCCAGGTAGGTCAGGCGCGGTTTGGTGAGGAGATAATCGAGCACCGAATAATTGCGGGTGTCGGCTTTCCAGCGGCTCACCGTGCTCTGTTCGTCGTTCAAGTTCCCGAAGGCGATCGCCTCCGCCGGGCAGGCCTGCTGGCAGGCGGTCTTGAGCTCGCCGTCGGGCACCGCGACATCGCCGGATTGGCGGGCCTTCACCTTGCGGTTGATCTTGGCCTGCTCGATCCGCTGGGTGCAGAACGTGCATTTCTCCATGACACCGCGCATGCGGACGCTCACGTCGGGATTCTTGACCAGCTTGAGCAATTCCCACTCATCGGTCGGGCGGCCCGTGTTGTTGTCCGGATCCTTCCACCAGCGCAGCAAGTCCCACTCGCCGTCCGTCCGGCTGGTGAGCGGCGAGGAATAAACGGTGCCGAGCAGCTTGCTTTCGGTGCCGGCGATCTGCTTCATCGAACGCTTGTTGTAATCGAAGAAGTTGTAACGGCGGACCTTGTAGGGACAGTTGTTCGAGCAGTAGCGGGTGCCGACGCAACGGTTGTAGGCCATCACGTTGAGGCCCTCCTCGTCATGCACGGTCGCATTGACCGGGCAGACGCTCTCGCACGGCGCGGCTTCGCAGTGCTGACACATCATCGGCTGACTGGTCATTTGCGGCTCGGCGAACGGCCCGGCAAAATAACGGTCGATGCGCAGCCAGTGCATCTCGCGGCTGCGGGACATCTGGCGCTTGCCGACGATCGGAATGTTGTTCTCGCTCTGGCAGGCGATGA
>CAYXDZ010000249.1:0-5612 GCA_964463815.1 uncultured Verrucomicrobiota bacterium
CCGAACTCGACGAAGTGATTGCCGCTCCCGCTCGTGCCGAGCTGCGACCACGCCTTGTCCCGGTGCGATTTCGTCACCGGACTGACCGACCAGTCGCGGTCCATCACGTCGTGTTCGCGACGCTGCTTGAAGTGCGCGCCGACGCCAAACTTCGTTTCGCCTTCGATGGCTTCGCGCAACCAGTCCTGTCGGCGCGCGAGATCCTTCAACGGGATGTCGAGCACGGTCATCTTCATGCGGCAGGCGATATCGACGCCGACGGCGAACGGGATGACCGCGTTGTCCGTGGCGAGCACGCCGCCGATGGGGAGACCATAGCCGACGTGCGCGTCCGGCATGAGCGCCGCGCGCACGGACACCGGAAGCAGACAGGCGTTCTCGATCTGCTCAATCGAGTTGGGATCAAGGTCCGTGCCCCACTGCCGCCACGGCACCGGTTCGGTGCGCGCGACCGAGCGGCCTTCGAGCAACGACTTGGCGAACGCGCCGCGCAAGGGATCGTTCAAGTGCGCCGCCGGATCGGCCACGATGGCGGCGACGATGCTCGCGAGCTGATCGCGGTCGCCGTTTTTCAGAATGTAATCGGCGATGAAATCCTTCGCCTGGTGCATCGGGTCCCCGAACGGGATGCCGAACTGTTGGAGTTGTTTGGTGTTCATGAGATTGAGCTGGTAGGAGCCGACGTAAGGAGGCTCAAATCGAAGAGTGCGACGGGTAAACCCCTGACTTGTCCGCATTCGGAGTTCTGGCGGAAACGATTGGCCATTCGCACTCCCCCTTTCCCCTCACCCTCAATCCCTCTCCCCAAGGAGAGGGAAGGAGCTGCCGACGCCGCCGTGATGCGAGGAGCTTCTCGGATCAACTCTCGCTGCCATTCGAATCTCCCTCTCCCCGAGGGAGAGGGCCGGGGTGAGGGGGAAGAGCGCTTTCCACAGCTCATGTCACTGCGTACGTCAGTTTGACGCCGCCCGGTCGTTGCGGCTACCTTGCCGACGATGACATTGACCGTGCCAGATCTGCCAGAAGGGGCGCCGCTCACGCCGGAAGAACTCAAGCTTGAGCTCGCCTGCGCGCTGTATGCCCGTGGCCGGATTGGCCGGGTGGCGGCCACGGAACTGGCAGGGGTTGATTTCTTCACGTTCCAGCGCGCGTTGGGTGAACGCGGCATCGCCATTACCACGGAAGCGATGCTGGACGACGACCTGGCCGCCCTCAAGACCCTGTTTCCGCAGTGATCGTCGTCGCCGATACTTCGGTCCTGATCAACCTTTGCCGTATCGGCCAGGCGGACCTCCTCGCGCGACTGTTCAAGGAAGTGTTCATACCGACGGAAGTCGCCGCCGAGTTTGAGCGCCTTGCGGCCCAAGTTCCCCGGTTTAGTGGATTGATTCTGCCAGTTTGGATTCACCAGCAGAAACCAGCAGCCATTTCCGCCGAGCTTCGCGCGACGAAATTGGACCCCGGCGAAACCGCCGCGCTGGCCCTGGCATTGGAGATCCACGCGGACGCCCTGCTGGTGGACGAACGCCGCGGCCACGAGATCGCCGTCCAAATGGGAATCAAAACCATTGGCGTGCTCGGCATTCTGCTTCAGGCAAAACGCTCGGGTCTGGTAGCCGAACTGCACACGCTCCTTGATCAGCTCGATCAGGAAGCCGGCTTCTGGATTACGCCCGGCATTCGGCAACGCGTGCTGCGGCTCGCCGGTGAAAGTTGAAGTTGCATAGCCCTTCGCCCGGAGCATCGGCTCGCCGAACGGAATGCCGGGCTGCTGGAGTTGCTTGGTGTTCATGAAATTGAATGGGTAGGAGCCGACGTGAGGAGGCTCAGCTTAATCCGTCCTCGCAATTGGCGAGATTGCTAAAATCGCCACAAGCAAGGCCTCAGCGAGCGGTCCTTCCGGCTTGGTCAACCACCGTTGCTCAAGCGAGTTTAAGGTTGTCGGGGAAGTCAGCCAGTTCGCCACCTGCTTCATCTGTTCAGGCCGTTCATCCCAGAAGGGTTGATTGATGAAGCCATTGATCGCGGAACCACCCTCAAACTGAGCAAACTCAGCCAACTGAGTCAGGGCTTCCGACTTGTCGGATGACAGCCATTCCGCGAGGAATGGGGCGAGGTCGTCAAACACGTTACCGAGCACGCACACAGCGGTGGCTGCATCCATAAACCGGGGAGTGCGAACCAGGGCGGCGGCCCAGAAAGCAGCGAAGTAGGCTTCGATGGCCGTCCGCTCTTCGTTGGTCCAGGTGCGCCACCCCGCAAGCCGCAGTTTCTTACCGATCACCTCCGCTTGGAAGGCTCCTTTCCGCACCATGAGATCAAGAAGCCTTGGAACAAAATACCGGTAGTCGTCTTCGCTACCAACCGTCCAAAGTGCGTTCCACGAGTACGACTCCAAGAGCTCCGTTTTCAACTCCCGGAGTGGAGTCGTGCCAAGTTCGCGCAGTTCTGCGTCACTGGCACAACATGGACAGCCCTCCAACTTGCCCGCGAGTTTGCGTCCACGAAACGCCTGATAGAGCCCATCAATCGCGGACTCCAATGCGGGACTGAGCTTGGGTTCCTGCGTTGTCATATCATGATCAGCCATGATTCGGTTTTTTGCTCAGAGCCTCCTCACGTCGGCTCCTACCATCAGTGGATTAGCTTCGTTCTTCAATTCGTGCTCGGCCAGCTCGCGCGCGGACAACTGCCGCTTGGCCACGCAGACGGCCGGTTTGCCGTACCGATCATACGCCTCGCTGCTGGTGATCTCGCGCTTCTGGTTCAGGTCGAACCTTGGGCGGCGGCGATCAGTTCCCCACGCGGTCATGCGGCATTCATACCAGATGCCGGCCAGGCAGTGGAGGACGATGTCGTCGGCCAGCCAGCGATTATAGGCACGCGTATCGCGGTTCTGCCGACGCCACTGGGCGTCCACTTTTGGAAAGCTCTTCAGTTCGTAAAGCACACCGGTGCGCGGATGCACGTAAAACGGCGCATACCGCGAGCAGGCCCGGGTGACCGGGATCTCCTGCGCGCCACCCCAGAAGCCCTCGCGGAAACACCACACCTCGCCGCCCCGCAGGAAGGTCTGACGCTGGACCATTTCCAACAGGTGGACCTTGATATGGTTGCGCACGACGCTGTCCGGTTTGATGACCTGGCTGGCCTCGCCATAGACTTTGTCCCACGGCCGGCCAACCTGCGAGCGCAGCCAGCGCCGCAACGGCGAGAGGTTCTCGCCGAAGGTCGTCCGGCTCAAATGGCACGCGCGGATGCCTTCCACTTTCGGACGTTCATCGAGCGGAACGTTTGCCCGGCGGCCGAACTTCTCCGGCCCGCGTCCGTGGCGATAACATTCCACGATGACTTTGTGCATGTCGGTTCTCATATTCTATTTCGGGTAGGGCGAGGCTCCTGCCGAGCCCCATCCAATCAAGACTCAGGAGGACCTTCGCCCTACCACTGGTGTTCACTGCTTCATGGGCACGAACCCTCCCGGGACACCCATGATCAGTGTGTTGTTCCCCACTTCCCTGGCGTCGTGCAGCGTCTGGAGCACGCGCAGATTCAAGAGCGCCGGATTGTCCGCCATCATGCGGGCGGCGTTGGCCAGGTTGCGGAGCGCTGCGGTTTCGCCACGGGCACGCTCCAGCGCGGCCTGACCCTGCTGCTTCGCCTTCAACACGTCGTTGAACGCCTTGCGCAGATCGCCCGACAGCATGGTGTCGCGCAGTTCCATCGTGTGAATCTGCACACCAAGCCGAACCACTTCGGGAGCGACGCGTTCGAGCAGCTTCACGCCGAGATTCATGCGCGTCGCGAGCAGTTCCTCGATCGTGAACTCAGCGACCACCTGCCGCAGCGCCTGGTGCGCGGCCTGGTAGAGCTCGTGCGCGAGATTTTGCACCTCGAGCGCGGCCTTCACCGGGTCGACGACCTGCCAGGTTGCCACAGCGCTGGCCTTGAACCCGACGGTGTCCTTCGTGAGAACTTCCTGGCCCGGGAGCATCAACGACTGGCGACGCAGGTCGATCACCTCCACACGGACATGGCGTCCCCAGTGAACGTGCCGACCGGCGGCGAGCACCTTCACAAACTTGCCGTCACGAACCAGCAAGCCCGTCATGCCCTCATTAACGACAACCTCGTGCCGCCACCGGCTGCGCGCAACCGCAGTAGCCAGGACTGCCGTTCCAGCCGTGATTCCAATCATCCATTCTGTGTTCATCGTGTGCCTTTCAGTTGTTCTAGTCGCTTGCAAAGCTCGTCGTGCGGGAGTCGGGCAACCTGCCTGACACCCTGCCATCCGGATCCAGCGACCATCGCTCTTCCGCGGGGGCGGCAACCAAAGTTGCGCCCGCTGGCGGTTAACCGACTGCGCTTGCGCGCCGGTCGCCGGACCCGGACTCGTCATTGGGAGTTGAACCCAGCGGATTAACAGTCCGTTGCCACCATCGGCGACGCCTGGGCCGATACGCAGAACCCGGCTTGGTCACTTCCGGCGGGCTGCTTGAGCTCAGGCGCATGACATCTCTTGATCAGCACGTGTGCCAGCAGATCAAACTTCCCAAGACGAATCACAACTCGTTGACGACCAATCGACTGCCCAGAAAAGTCAGCAAGAAGATCCGGAAATGGCCCACTAACACAAAAGCTTAATTGCCATTTATAGGAATAATCGCTATTCCTTTAACCCGTGAGTACCCGCCCCCTCGTTGCCCTTGGCCTGCTCGGCTCCGTCCTTGATCGGGGCGAAGGTTCGCGGCGTTGGGAGCATTGGCGGCCGACGGTGTCGCTGTTTCAACACGCCGACCTGCGAATCGAGCGTTTTGAGCTGATCGCCGAACCGAAGTTCCGCGCGCTGGCGGAAACGGTGGCGACGGACATCAAGGGCGTGTCACCCGAGACGGACGTGAATATCCGCGAGATGGCGTTCGATGATCCGTGGGATTTCGAAGAAGTGTTCGGCAAGCTGCACGCCTTCGCGCGGAGTTATCCGTTCGCGCAGGACGAGGAGGATTACCTGGTCCACATCACGACCGGTTCGCACGTGCAGCAAATCTGCAACTTCCTGCTGACCGAGTCGCGGCATTTTCCGGCGCGCCTGGTGCAGACTGCGCCGCCGAAGCGCAAGGAATCGGCCGACCCCGGCCGTTACGCGGTCATCGATCTCGATCTCTCACGCTACGACAAGCTGGTGACGCGCTTCGAGGACGAGGCGGCCGAAGCGCTGACGTTCCTCAAGTCCGGCATCGCGACGCGCAACGCCGCCTTCAACAAGCTCATCGAACAGATCGAGCGCGTGGCCATCCATTCGCGCGCGCCGATGCTGTTGATGGGCCCGACCGGCGCCGGCAAATCGCAGCTCGCGCGGCGCATCCATGAATTGAAGAAGGCGCGGCACCAGCTCAAGGGCGTGTTCGTCGAGGTGAATTGCGCGACCATCCGCGGCGACGGTGCGGGCAGCGCGTTGTTCGGGCACGTGAAGGGCGCGTTCACCGGCGCGGCGGCGGGTCGCCAGGGTCACCTGCTCGCGGCGAACGGGGGCGTGCTTTTTTTGGACGAGATTGGCGAACTGGGCGCGGACGAACAGGCGATGCTGCTGCGCGCGATCGAGGAGAAGCGCT
>CAYXDZ010000250.1:0-5609 GCA_964463815.1 uncultured Verrucomicrobiota bacterium
GTCGCCACGATTTTGGGAACGGCATGCCGGCTCAAGAGAAGGTTGCTCACGCGGAGCCCGATCAATCGTCCGTGTTCATCGCGCAAGTCGTGTGTTTTCATCCCGGCCTGAGAATCTCCTGTGCGTTCCGTCATGTGGCCTGGCCAGGCTGCTCCCGTTTCGCAACCTGATCCAGCTCGCGTTTCAGTGACGCCGCGCGGCTTGAGACAATGGCGAAACCGACCAGCGGGAGCAGCAGAACCGGCCACCATGATCCAATCGCCATGAGCAGTGGAATGTCGTCCGTGCTTGGGGTAAGCAAACCAATTAAACCAAAAAGCCCGGCCGGCACGACCACCAAGGAACTGAAGACAAGTCGCAGCGACTCAAGTCGTCTTAACCGGTGTTGGACCTGACATTTGCCGTTCATCACACGCAAGACGGCCCAACGAAACAGACTTACACCTTTTTGTTGAGCGAGCCACAAATCTGTGACGTCATTTTCAATGAGTTCCTATTGAGCGGGCGTAACTTGTCCAGACCCGAGCAAAGCGAGTGATCGGATGTGTTCGTTTGGGAAACCCCTTGATGGCAAAAAAGCAACCGGGGCACATGGCGTGCCCCGGTTGCGCGGGTTGGCCTTAAGCCGGTGAACAGCACCTGGCTGCTACCTGTCCGCCTGGGGAGGAGCTTCATGGGGCTTCGGCCCCAGCTTGATGATCGTGGCTTCGAAATTGCCGACCGCATTCTTTTTGGCCAGCCCGTGGACTTCCGCGCCCACCTTGAGGTCCGCGAGTTTGATCTCCTTGTCCTTGTCCATCAGTTTGGTGGCTTCCACGACCCAATAGGTCTTCTCGCTCACCACCAGCGACTTTTTCTCCAGATCGATTTTCTCGATCTTGCCGTTGAAGAGCTCCAGCTTTTCGGATTGTTCGCCCTTGGGTGACAGTGCGGAGTTCTGCGCGCGGAGTGGCGCGACCAGCACGGCCAGGGTGATTGCCGCCACGAACATCGAGGCGATGACTGCGGTTTTGCGTGTCGTTGGCTTCATGGTGTTTTCCTTTTTGTTGAGTTTGCTGACTTGCGGCTTTCCATTCGCATACGATGTGCCGTGAGTGCGGTTGCCCAGCCGGAGAATTACTTCGTTAAAGGTCACCGGGAGCGGCGGCCCATCGGGGATGCGCCGGCCTCACTTGGTTCAATTGCTACCAACGGGGGTTGGGGAAATTCCAAGCCGGCAGACGTGTCGCCGGGAAGCGACACTCCTCGCGGAGGTTGCACCGCAAACCCTGGCGCGCGAGTTATTCCGTCGCTGATTCCGGCTCGGCTGAATTACGGGGATGCAAGCCCAGCTCGGTGAGCTTTTCGCGCATCTTCAAACGCGTCACCCCCAGCCAGCGGGCGGCCTTGGCCTGATTGCCTTGCGCGAGCTGGATCGCCTGCCGGAAAAGCTCCGGCTCCAGATCGGCGATCATGCGCGAGTAGGCATTCAACAACTCGCCGCGCCGGGCGCCTTCCAGCAATTCGCTGATGTAGGCCGCGTGCGCCTGCTGGTTCACGGACTCGGGGCGGCGGCTCTTTTCCACGACCTGCTGAACGTGATCGAGCCCGATGGCCAGCGGCTTGGCGAGCAGCAACGCCTGGCGGATGACGTTCTCCAGTTCCCGCACGTTGCCGGGCCAGGGCTGGCGCTGCATGAACCCAATCGCTTCCGGCTGCACCGAGGGTAATTCCACCGCCAGTTCACGGGCGTACTTGCGGATGAAAAAGCGCACCAGATCGGGAATGTCGTCGGCCCGGTCGCGCAAAGGCGGCAGGGAAATCGTCACCACGCTCAACCGGTAGAACAAGTCCTCGCGAAACTCACGCTCCTTGATGGCGGTTTCCAGGTCGCGATGCGTCGCGGCGATCACCCGCACGTCGATCGGGATGGTGGCGCTGTCGCCGAGACGTTGCAGGCTGCGCTCCTGCAACACCCGCAACAATTTCGCCTGCGTGTTGGGATTGAGATCGCCAATCTCGTCCAGAAAGAGCGTGCCACCGTGGGCCTGTTCAAAGCGGCCGATGCGGCGCGTCTGCGCGCCGGTGAACGCGCCGCGCTCGTGACCGAACAGCTCGCTTTCGAGGAGCGTGTCGGGAATCGCGGCACAATTCACGGCGATGAACGGTTTGTCGGCCCGGTCGCTGTGCTGGTAGATCGCGCGGGCGATCAATTCCTTGCCGGTGCCCGTCTCCCCGCGGATCAGCACCGTGACCGGCGTGGCGGCCACGCGGCCGATCTCCTTGTAGATCACCTGCATCGCCCGGCTGCTGCCCACCAGCGCGGATTGCGCCGAGGCACCTTCGCCCATTTCCACCTGCTCGGACATCAACCGGCCCGCGTTCACCGCCGCGGCGACCAGATCCAACAGTTCGTCGGCTTCAAACGGCTTCAACAGATATTCGTAAGCCCCCAGCTTGGTCGCCTCGATGGCTGTCTCGGTCGTGCCGTGCGCGGTCATGAGGATGATCGGCAGCTTGGGTTTGACTGCGTGAAGCTGCTTTACCAGGTCGAGCCCGCCCACGCCGGGCAGGCGCAGATCGGTGAGGACGAGATCGAAGGTTTCGCCCTGCGCACGCTTCAGCCCGTCGTCGCCGCGCCCGACCACTTCGGCGGCGTAGCCTTCGCCGTTCAGGACTTTCTGCAACGCCGAGCCGGTGCTCGCGTCGTCTTCAATGAGCAGGATTTTCGCTTTCATTCTCGGGTATCGCGGGCAACAGCAACCGGAAGGTGGTGCCCCGGTCAAGTTGGGTTTCGTACCGCAGCTCGCCCCCATGCTTCTCGACAATGCGCGCCGCAATGGAAAGTCCCAGGCCGGTACCGCCTTCCTTTGTGGTGAAGAATGGATCGAACAAGCGCTCGCCGACCTCCGGGGGGATGCCCCGGCCCGTGTCGGCGACTTCGATGATGGCCACGGAACGGGTCGTTCCGCCCAGGCGGGCGTCGCCACTGGTGGCGCGGAGGGTGACGGTGCCGGGGCCTTCGATGCTTTCCGCCGCGTTGCGGATCAGGTTGATCAGCACCTGTTTGATCTGCTGGAAATCTATCGCGAGCCAGAGGCCGTTGGCTGACGGCACCTCCAGCTTGATGTTCGCCTGTTCCAACTGCGCCTGGATAAGCCGCGACACTTCATCCAGCAGGCGCTGCGCGGATACCTTGGCGGTCTCGGGTTCGGAAGGACGGGCGAACTCGAGGAACTCGCGCACGATGCGCTCCAGCCGGCTGATCTCGTCCGCGATGATGGAGGCGTCCTCATTGTCCGCAAAGGTGGGCGGCAACGCCTTCTTCAAACTGAACAACCGGAACTTGATCGCCGTAAGCGGATTGCGGATCTCGTGCGCGACGCCCGCCGCCAGCCCGCCCAGGGCGGCCAGTTTTTCCTGCCGGGCGATGATGGCCTGGCTTTCCGACAGTTGCAGGCGCAACGGAGCAATCATGCCGCGATAAACCAGGATCACGACCAGCAGCGCCAACAGCACGAGCAACTGCAGCGAGAGCTTGATGAGGCGCTGAAATGAATCCAACGTTTGCTGGGATTGGCCGAGAAAGGTGTTGAACGCGGTGCGTTGATGGCGCATGAGCCGCTCGGCCTGGTCGAGCAGCGGCGCGGAAATCCGGTCGAGGTGCTCGCCGGCTTCGGCCATGCGCGTGGACGTCGTGGTAAAGGAGGCGAGAAAGCCGCGGCGTTCGTGCAGCACCTTGGACTCACTGAGATACGTGGCAAAGGTGGCTTCCATCTGCCGCAGGAGCGCGAGTTCATCCGGGTCGGTGGTTTCCTGCTGCCGTGCGGCCAACCAGCGTTGCAGCTCCTCCGCCCCATGACGGAACTGCGTGAGACTGCCCTTGTTTTCCTCCTTGAGCTGAAAGTCGAGCAGCAGGTCGTTCAAGTTGCGCAGCGCCAGCCGCACATGCACCGCCTGATAAAAGCGTTCGGTCTTCACCGCGCCGAAGTCCCGTTCCAACTGGGTCATCCGCTGCCACACATTGGCGTCGATCCAAACAATCCCGAGCGCGCCGAGGATGACCGCCAGCAGGAACCAGGCAAGCCGGCCGGCCGGCCGGCGGGTGGTGATTGGCCGTGAACCACGCATGGCATTAATTGTGTCACTCATCAGTGCGATTCCCGCCGGCCCGGCGAGCAAAAACAGCCGGTTAACACGCCTGCCGAAGCCCGCGAGGGCTGGCATACGATGGGCTGACGGAATCCACATCTAACATCCCAAGCTGGTTCCATGCGAGCCACAATCCATGACCCGTAAGTACTGCTGAGATCATGAAAACAAGCATCCCCATCCGGCTGGACAAATCCCCGCACCCCGTCCGGGGCTCCGCTGCGGCACGCCCGGCCATTACTGCGCCCTGCTCATCGGTGACCGGTGCTGGCACCGGGGCCTCGGCCAGGCAGGCGCGGGTGCTGGTGGTGGCTGATGAGGACTTTGACGGGCGCACCATGGGCGACATTTTGCGGCGTGAATACGCCCAGGTGAAGCTCGCCGCAACGCATGATTCCATACTGGATCGCGTTCGGTCGGAGCGGATCGACGTCCTGCTCCTGTGCAGCCAGCGCTCCAGCCGGCAGGCCATGGAGCTTCTGCATCAAGTCACCTGCGAGAATCCCGCCCTGCCCGTCATTGTAGTCACCAGTCCCTCGGTGGCGGATGCACGTGGGATTCCCTCGCCGCTCGCGCAGTTGACCGATCCGCCGGTGGATGCCGCCCTGCTGCTGCGTTCGGTCCGCGACGCCCTGACGGAGCCGAAGGTCAAACGCCTGATTCGGCTGACGGGCAGCCGGGGCGAACCAAAGTTCATCGCCCGCAACGCCCGCTGGCTGTGCGGTGACCTCCAGGCGCGCTACAGCATGCCGTTTCACTGGACTCCGGCCGAAGTGGTGATCCCGCTGCGGATTGAAGTAGCCGTGTCCGCCAACTCTTAACTCTTTTGACCTATGAAAAATGCCATGAACCTGAAACCACGTTGGGCCACCCTCTTGGGCTTGAGTCTCGTGCTCGCCGTCGCCCCCCGTGTCGTCGCGGATGGCGGCGCTGAAGCGCCGGCGGCGAATGCCAGGTTGAGCAAATTCGAGGGCACCGTCCGACAGGTCAATGCCACCGAGAAAACCATCACCGTCAAAAACTTCTGGACCGCCCGCACCTTTGCCCTGGGTGATGACTGCCGGGTGTCACTGCAAGGCTCGCCCGACGGCGGTCTCAAGGAACTGCGGTCCGGTCACCGGGTGACCGTACATTTCGTAAATCATGAAGGGGTGCGCATCGCCCGCGAAATTCTTCAGGAGAATCTGGAATACACCGGCCACATCGCGGCGATGAGCGCGACCAACCAGACGCTGCGGGTCAAGTCCGGCCTGCGCGACCGCGTCTTCACCCTGGCACCCGATTGCGAGGTGATCTTTCGCGACGGCAAGCCGCGTGAGTTCTCCGAGTTGAAGGTGGGGCACCGCGTGACCGTGAAATACCTCACACCGGACGAGGTCAACCTGGCCCGGAGCATTGAGCAACGCAGCCTCGAGTACACCGGGCGCGTTGATGCGATCGACGCCCGCACGGATACCGTCAAGGCGGGCAGCCTGGTA
>CAYXDZ010000251.1:0-5550 GCA_964463815.1 uncultured Verrucomicrobiota bacterium
CAGCTCAGTGAAGCCGTCCGTCGCCGGCCGTATTCCGTGATCCTGTTCGACGAGATCGAGAAGGCGCATCACGACGTCTTCAACGTCCTGCTGCAAGTGCTCGATGACGGTCGGCTCACCGACGGCCAGGGGCGCACGGTCGATTTCAAGAACACGGTCATCATCATGACCAGCAACATCGGCTCCCCGATCATCCAGGAATTCTACGGTGGCGCGAAGCCGACCGAGGCCGGTCGCAAAGCGATGGAGGAACGCGTGCTGGGCGAGTTGAAGCGCAACTTCCGGCCGGAATTCCTCAATCGCGTGGACGATCTCATTATCTTCCACAGTCTGGATGAGAAGCAGATCACCGCGATCGTGGACATCCAGCTCAACCGCCTGGAGAAGCGGCTCGAACAGCAGCACATTCATCTCACGCTCGACGACAGCGCCAAGAAGCTGCTGGCGCGCGAGGGCTATGATCCGCAGTTCGGCGCCCGGCCGCTCAAGCGGGCGATCCAGTCCGAGCTGCTCGATCCGCTGGCCATGAAACTCCTCGACGGGGAGTTCAAGCCCGGTGATCGCGTGAACGTCAGCGCCAACGGCGCGGGCCTGGCGTTCACGAAGGCTTAACTGTCCGTTCAATAGGTCGCAGCCGACGTGAGTCGGCTCTATCCTTCCTGGTAAAAAGATGGAGCGGACTCACGTCCGCTGCTGCGAAGTTCGTGGGGTACCTTCAGCCGCTGGTTCACGGACCAGCAGTCAGGCGTTGGTGGTCTTTTGGGCTTTCAACGTCGTCCCTGAGAGGGTTCCATCAGCCATGCTTGTTGCCGTTTTTGACACCAAACCGTATGACCGGAATTACCTGCGGGCGGCGCGGCCTCCGGGAAAGATCGAGTGGGCGTTCCATGAGTTCCGACTGAGCGCTCAGACCTCGCCGGCCGCCACCGGGGCCGGCAGCGTCTGCGTGTTTGTGAATGACCGGGTGGATGCCGCCTGCCTGCAACGGCTGCACGACCTGGGCGTCCGCCATGTCGCCTTGCGCTGCGCCGGCTTTAACAACGTCGATCTGGCGGCGGCGAAGCAGCTCGGACTGGTCGTCACCCGGGTGCCGGCCTATTCGCCTCATGCCGTGGCCGAACACACGCTGGCTTTGCTCCTGACCCTCAACCGGCGGATTCATCGCGCGTACAATCGCGTCCGTGAACAGAATTTCTCCCTGAACGGACTGGTGGGCTTCGACCTCTTCGGCAAGACCGTGGGCATCATCGGCACCGGCAAGATCGGCCGGCTGGCGGCGCAGATTTTTCGCGGCTTCGGCTGTCAGGTCCTCGCGCATGACACCCAAGCCGATCCCGCCTGGGCGCAAGCGCAGCATGTGGCTTACACCAGTCTCAACGCGCTGCTCGAGCAATCCGACATCGTGTCCCTGCATGTGCCGCTGTTCCCCGAGACCTTGCATCTGCTCAACGAGCAAACGATCGCGCGGATGAAACCTGGGGCGCACATCGTCAATACCAGTCGCGGCAAGCTGATCGACACCACGGCCCTGATCGAGGCCTTGAAGAGCGGCCATCTGGGCGGGGTGGCGCTGGATGTTTACGAGGAGGAGGAAGGCATCTTCTTCGAAGACCTTTCGGGCACCGTGTTGCAGGATGACGAACTCAGTCGGTTGCTGACGTTTCCCAATGTCTTGATCACTTCGCACCAAGCGTTCCTGACGCATGAGGCCCTCACCGAGATCGCGCGGGTGACCACGGGTAACATCGTGCGGATCGACCGGGGAGAACCCGCGCTGGAAGGCACGCAGCTTTGAGCAACCTCCGCCCTCCAGCCGGCCAATTGTTTGTGGCTGAACCTTTCGACATGCTCGTGCCCCGCGAGCCGCTGCTGCGCATCGTTCACGAGGACGAACGTCTGCTCGTGCTCAACAAACCGGCGGGGCTGGTCTGCCACCCGACAAAGACCGATGCCTGGTCGAGCTTGATCGGCCGCGTGCGGCTGCACTTGGGCGAGACTGCGCCGGCCCACATGGTCAACCGCCTCGACCGCGAAACCAGCGGTCTCGTGCTGGTGGCGAAAGCGGACGACTTCGCCCGCGCCTTGCGCAAGCTTTGGGAATCGCGGGAAGTGACGAAGGGCTATCAGGCCATCGTCCACGGCTGGCCGGCGGAAGATCGCGGATTGATTGACGCACCGCTCGGCAAGGACGGGTCCAGCCGCGTGGCGATCAAGGACTGCGTGCGGCCGGACGGCGCGGCGTCGCAAACGGAGTTCGAGGTCGAACGGCGATTCGAGCGGGCGGAGGGGAGATTCGCCCTGCTGAGCCTGACCCCGCGCACCGGTCGCAAGCATCAGATTCGTATCCACCTCGCGCACGCCAGCCATCCCATCGTCGGCGACAAGCTCTACGGCCATGACGAAGATTGCTACCTCGCGCTGGTGGAAGACCGGCTGACCGGCGGGCAGCGCGCGAAATTGATGCTGCCGTTTCATGCCCTGCATGCGGGGTCAGTTCGGTTTGAACTGACGGGCGAAGTTTTCCGCTTTTCCGCCGAACCCGACGGGCGGTGCAAGTCGTTCTTGCACGCCTGAATGACTTAGCAGGGACGGCCTGAAGTGTGCGGGCACCCGCACGATCCAGTGCCTGTCACTCTTCGCTTCCCTTGGGCGTCGGTTGGCCTACTCTTCGCCGCACCGCGATGCGTGCGTTCTTCTCCAATTTGTGGCAGGTGGTCCGCCCTTATCGTGGGCGCTTCACCGGCGGGGTGCTGCTCGGGTTGCTGGCCGGTCTCAAGGACCCGATGCTCCTCGCCTCGGTCTATTTTGTGTTCATCGTGGTTTTCCCGAAGGAAGGCGGAGAGAAGCTGGCCGAATTTTTGGAGAAGGTGGCCACTTACGCGCCCGGGGTCGCCGACTGGCTGGGCCGGACGGTCAACGAGCTCATCCACCAGCCCACGCTGGCAATCATTCTTTCGCTGCTGGCGGTCCTGCCGCTCACCATGCTGATCGGGGCGTTGTTCAACTACGGTTACGTTTATTACATGCAGTGGGTCAGCGTGCGCGCGGTGGGCGACCTGCGCACGCGTCTTTACGCGCATCTGCTGCACATGCCGCCGGGCTTCCTGCAGCGACACAGCACCGGCGAACTGATGTCCCGCGTGAGCAACGACATCACCTCCTTGCACACCTTGCTGTCCACCTCATTGGTGACGCTCATCCGCGATCCGGTAACACTCATCGTGCTGGTGGGCAGCCAGGTGATGTTGCAGCCGCAATTGACCCTGATGTCACTGCTGATCCTGCCGGTGAGCGTCGTGCCGGCGGCGATCTTCGCGCGGCGGCTGCGCAAGTCCGCACGCGAGGCCCAGACACAGCAGGCCGGCGTTTTCCAATCCATGCACGAGGGCTTGACCGGTTCGCGCGTGGTCAAGGCTTACAATCTCGAACCGGTGCTGCTGGCGGACTTCCGCGAACGCCTGCGCAGCTATAACGGCCGTTACATGCGGATGATTCGTGCCGCCGAGATTTCTTCGCCGATGATCGAGTTTGTCGGGTCCGTGGGTTTGGTTGGACTACTCGCGGTGCTGATGTTGAACAAAAGTCAGTTGGCGGCGGTGGACTTCATGACGTTCGTGGTGGCGGTCCAGATGAGCTACATGCGGATCAAGCACTTGATCCGGCTGGGCAACCAGTTCGTGCAGGCGCAGGCCTCGAGTCAGCGCGTGTTTGAACTGCTGGCCATGCCCTCCAATCTGCCCGAACCAGCCCAGCCCAGGCCGATTCCGGCCGCCGGCCAGCCCATCGAGTTCGCGAACGTCACGTTCGGCTACGATGGCGGGCGGTTGTTCAATGGTTTCAACCTCAAGGTGCGGCCGGGCCAGCTCGTCGCGCTCGTCGGTGCGAGCGGTTCCGGGAAGACCACGCTTACGAACTTGTTGCTGCGTTTCTATGATCCGCAAGCCGGTGCGGTGCGGATCGGCGGCGTGGACTTGCGC
This sequence comes from uncultured Verrucomicrobiota bacterium, assembly GCA_964463815.1. GTDB lineage: Bacteria > Verrucomicrobiota > Verrucomicrobiia > Limisphaerales > RI-55 > RI-55. The sequence goes on from CAYXDZ010000251.1 coordinate 3,978, forward strand.
GAGGCCCACAGCCGCGAGCTGCGCGCGCAGATCGCCGTGGTCACCCAGGAAACCATCCTCTTCAACGAGTCCATCCGCCGGAATATCGAGCTTGGCCGGCCCGGTGCCAGCGAGGCGGAGATCATCGCGGCCGCGAAACACGCCCACGCGCACGACTTCATTCTCGCGACCCCACACGGTTACGACACCGTCATCGGTGAACGGGGTGGCAATCTTTCCGGCGGTCAACGGCAACGGCTGGCCATCGCCCGCGCGATCCTTAAGGATGCGCCGATTCTCATCCTCGACGAGGCCACGAGCGCGCTCGACACCGAGAGCGAGCGCGCCGTGCAGACGGCGCTGGAGGAGTTGATGAAAGGCCGGACCACCCTCTGCATCGCACACCGGTTGTCCACCGTACAGCACGCGGATTTGATCGTCGTGATGGACCGGGGCCGAATTGCTGAAATGGGCACGCATCAGGAATTGCTGGCCCAGGGCGGGCTTTACCAGAAGCTGCACTCCCTGCAGTTTCGTGATTAAGTGCTCCGGCCGGCGGCGAAATGTTATTGTTCTGATTTGTAACAACGCGGTGACGAGTCGCGTGAGCGAGCACTCCTCACGTCGTGGCCTACAGTCTGAGGGGTCAGCGCCGGCGAAATGAGCCACTTGAAATCTGGCGAATGAAGCGATACTACACTGGTTCCGTCCAAAACGGACTGTTCCGAGCCATGAATAAGAACTACAAATTTCAACGGGTGCTGCCAGCCGCACTGCTGGCCGCCCTTCTCACCGCCTGCTCACCCTCGCAGGAGAGTTCGAATGACACGGGCCAGCCAACGCAGTCCGTGGTGCAAGGCGAACCCATCAAGCTGCTTGCGCCAGCCGTGGAACCGCCCCAGGGCGAGCCGATCACTTCCCTGGCTTCGACGAAAAACACTGAGGCGGAAACCGCCCGGCCAGCCGGGCCGGCCACCACGGTCGCGGCCGAGGTGGCGGAAACTCCAGCGCCCGTCGCGGCGGCCACGGAAGTCGCGGCCGCCGATTCACCGGTGGAGACGATTCGTTCCGGCGACCGGGATTATCTCTCCATCGGCTTCAACCAGCTCGCGGCCTTCAATTTCGAGATGACGGATGATCTGCTGGAGGCGAAGGGCGATCCGGATGAACTGACGGAGAAGACCAACGGCCAGATTCCTGAGTCCATCCGCAAGCTCAACGAGCAAAGCGTTGCGGTGAAGGGTTACATGCTGCCGCTCAAGGTCGAGCAGGGCGCGGTGACCGAATTCCTGCTGATGCGCGACCAGTCGATGTGCTGCTTCGGCACGGTGCCCAAGATCAACGAGTGGGTCAGCGTGAAGACCATCGGCAAGGGCGTGAAACCGGTGATGGACGAGCCGGTGACGATCTTCGGCAAGCTGCACGTCGGCGAGATGCGCGAGAACGGCTACCTCGTCGGCATCTACAGCATGGACGGCGAACGTCTGGCCGGGCCGTTGGACTTGTAGAATCGGGCTAAGGGTATCGTCCTGATCCCTCGTTCTCGTCCTCGCTTCCGTACCCCATTCTTGGAGTAGTGGAGAACTGGAGTATT
>CAYXDZ010000252.1:0-5536 GCA_964463815.1 uncultured Verrucomicrobiota bacterium
TTCTCCATGATCTGCTTGTCGAGCAGCGGATCAAAGGCCACCGGGTAGTTGCCGTCGTAACACGCCATGCAAAAGGATTCCTTCGGCTTGCCGGTCGCCTTGACCATGCCGTCGATGCTGAGGTACGCCAGTGAATCGGCGTTCAAGTAACGCCGGATTTCGTCGAGGGTGTGGTTGGCCGCGGCCAGCTTGCTGCGGTCGGGGAAGTCGATGCCATACACGCACGGATTCATGTGCGGCGGACAACTCACCAGCACGTGAACTTCCTTCGCGCCGGCTTCCTTCAAGCTGTTGACCCGCGTCTTGCTCGTGGTGCCGCGCACGATCGAGTCGTCGATGATGATGACCCGCTTGCCCTTCACCAGCTCCGCAATGAGGTTGAGTTTGACGCGCACATTGAAGTCGCGGATGAGCTGCGAAGGCTGAAGAAAGCTGCGCCCGACATAGTGATTCCGGACGAACGCCATCTCATAAGGGATGCCAGATTCGAGCGAGTAACCGAGTGCCGCGCAGTTGCCGCTGTCCGGCACGGGCACCACGATGTCGGCTTCGATCTTGTTTTCACGCGCGAGCTGGCGGCCCATTTCGGTACGGACCTTGTAAACATTGCGATCCGCAATAGTGCTGTCGGGCCGGGCGAAATAGACGTACTCGAAAATGCAAAACGCCCGGCGGGTCTGCTCGGGAAAGGCCTGGATGCTGCGCAACCCGTCCTGATCAATGATGACGATTTCACCGGGCTCCACATCGCGCACGAACTTCGCCTGGATAAGATCCAGCGCGCAGGTTTCGCTGGAGAGCACATACGCGTCACCCAGTTTACCGATGCACAGTGGTCGAAAACCGTGCGGATCACGCACGCCGATCAGCTCGTTTGGCGTCATGAACACCAGTGAGTACGCGCCCTCGATCCGGCGCACGGTCTTCACGAGGTCATTCTCCGGCTGGGCCAGCAAATACAGGATGATCTCGCTGTCCACCGTGGTCTGGAAAATCAGCCCCTTGGCTTCCAGCTCGTCGCGGAGCGGACCGGCATTGGTCAGATTGCCGTTGTGCGCGATGGCGATCTGGCCCTTGGCGCAGTCGATGGTCATCGGTTGCGCGTTGCGCAAGTGCGACGCACCGGTGGTCGAGTAACGCGTGTGGCCCACGGCGGTCTTGCCGACGAGCTGGTGGAGCGCTTCGCCGGTGAAAATCTGCGGCACGAGGCCCATGCCCTTGTGTTCGCGGAAGGACTTGCCGTCGGAGGTGACGATGCCCGCGCTTTCCTGGCCGCGATGCTGGAGGGCGTATAAGCCGTAGTAGGTGAGCTCGGCGGCGTTGGGGTGCCCGTAAATTCCGAAGACACCGCAATAGTGTTTGGGGTACGACTGCATGAGTGTTGCGCGCCGGGCGATTCCAACAAGGAGCGTTAGGGAACGCAAGGGCCGAGTCGGATGTCGGCATGATTCACCGACTTTCTGGTGGAGTAAGCTTTACCACTCTGATTCAAGGCGTCTCCCACTCGGCCATCAGCAACTCGCTGTTTCGGGGGATGCTGACGTCAAAAGTGGCCCAGCGCCCGTCCGGGGACCACCACGGATAATCGATGGTGCTGGCTTGGGGCAGCTTTCGATACACCAGCTCGCCCGCGTTGTTGCCCAAGGAAATCACCCAAATGTGGGCGTGCGGACCGTCGAGATCCATCAAGCGTTTCCGATCGGGTGAAAAGGATCCGTGACCGCCGATGTTCGGAAATGGATCCAGCGTGGAAATCTTCTCCAGCCGCCCATCCGCGATGAACACCCGGTACAAGGCTTCCACGCCCTCGACGGCGACCTGTTTCAACAACGAGTCGCTGTCAAACCAGTTGATGTAGTGACCGCTCCGATAGCGGTGGCCCGGGGCGCTCCGGGGCAGCCGGCGCTGGTTCTTTCCGTCGGCATCCATGAGGTAAGTGTCGAACTGACCCTCGCGTTCGGAGAGAAAGGCGATGTGCCGTCCGTCCGGAGAAAAGAACGGATTGTAATCCAGCCCCGGTGCAACCGTCAGTTGGACCGGTTTGCTGATCGCGTTCGTCCCGACCACGTAGATGTCGCCATGACCGCCGCGCGAAGAGAAGAACGCCAACTGCCGCAGGTCCGGCGACCACGTCGCCTGATAGTCTCCTCCCGGTCCGCTGGTCACCTGGGTGACACTGTTGTCCCGTTCCCGCCAGATGTAGAGGTTCATGTCGCCGCCCCGATCGGAATTGAAGGCCAGCATCGGCTGCTCGACGCTCGGCGCCCACGCGGCCCGGCTGTCTTCGCGGTTGGAATTGAACGCCAGTTTTTCCGCTGGCGGACCGTTGGTCGCCCCCGTTGCGGGATCAAGAGCCAGCCGGTAGATGTCCGCATTGACTGACGACACGCTGAAGACCATCCGCCGGCCGTCCGGGGAGAAGGCCGGTTCCAGATCGTCGCCTCCGCCCACCGTGACCGGCTCGGGTTCTCCCGCCGCAGTGTTCGTCACGGTGACTGGCAGCCGCCAGATATTGCGGCCAGAGCCGCGATACATCGTGAAGTAGATGTAGTCCCCGGACGGATGCCATGTGGGATTCAAACTGGCACCTTCCCGCACCACGGTCATCTGATGTTGGGGGGTGACCACGGCGATGTGATGAGCTCCTTCACTAACGTTGAATCTCCGGAAGACCACGCGCCCATCCGCCGCGACGCGGGGATCGGCATGCGACACCGCCTCCTCGTCCTCGGTCAGTTGCGCTCGGCGTCCGCCCTGCAGGTCGCTCTTGAAAATGCGCCTGCCGCTGACAAAGACGAGCTCGGAACCGGCCGGAGCGACGGCCGGGTAGGCGGCGTCGGACAGAATGGCAGTCCGCTCCCCGGTCTGAAGATCATGGCGAACAATCTCGGCCTGCTCGGTGATGTAGAGCCCGATCTTTGCGTCGCCGATGCCGATGCCCGAGCCGGATTTCAAGCTCTTAGCGTAGTAAAGGGTGTTGGTGCCAGGGCCCCAAGCGGGCTGGATGTGATCGAACTCCCCCTCGGTTAGCTGCCGGGATTCCGGTGAGCCCACTTCACGAATGAAGATTTGCTTGAACTGTCCCACCGCCGCCACGAAGGCGATGTGCCGGCCGTCCGGCGAGAAGGTGGGCATGGCTTCGAGCCGGTCCGTGGTGGCCAGCCGCGTGATCTTGGGAATGCCGGAAGCCACGAGCGCCCGCGAGGCCGCACCCTGTTCGCTGGTGGTCTGAGAATCGCCCCCGTCGCCTTTCCAATAAAAAAACGCCACGACCGCGATCACCACGTTCAAGCCGACGATGCCGAGCGTCCAGTTGACGATCGAGTTCCTGCCGCGCGCCGCCGCGGGCGAAGCATGCATTGACGTCAGCGTGCCGCTGAGGAACTCCTGCTGGAGCTCGCGCAGTTCATTGCGCACATCGAGCGCGGATTGCGCGCGATCGGACGGCTTCTTGTGCAGGCAGCGCCGGATGATGCGCGAGATCTCGACCGGGATTTCGGGGCGCAGGCTGGAGATGGATTCCGGTTCATCCTTCAGCACGGCCGACATGATGGCCATCGTCGAATCGCCCTTGAACGGCCGGTCACCGGTCAGCATTTCATGATAGAGGATGCCCAGCGCGAAGATGTCCGTGCGCTGATCCACCGGCTTGCCCTCGACCTGTTCGGGGGCCATGTAGGCCGGCGTGCCCAGGATGCGGCCTTCCATTGTAAGCTGTTCCGTGGGGGCTTGGGAGAGATCCTCGCTGCCGGTCGTTCCCGCCGCCTTGGCCAGGCCAAAGTCGATCACCTTCACGCGCCCGGCCTCGTCGATCATCACGTTGGCCGGCTTCAGGTCGCGATGGGTGATGCCCTTCTCGTGGGCGGCCGCCAGCGCGTCGGCCAACGGAATGGCCAGATCCAGGAACTCCTTCACACCCAAACCGCCCTTCGGGATCACCTGGTTCAAGGGTCTGCCCTTGACGAGCTCCATCGTGATGAAGTGCCGGCCGGCGTCTTCCTCGACCGAAAACAACGTAACGATGTTCGGGTGGTTGAGCGCGGCGACCGAGCGGGCCTCACGTTGAAAGCGCTCGAAGCGCTCGACGTTGCCCGCCAGTTCGGGCGGCAGAATCTTGAGCGCCACCTCTCGGTGGAGCTTTAGATCCTCGGCGCGATACACCGCACCCATGCCCCCGGACCCGATCTGGGAGACGATGCGGTAGTGCAGTAAAGTGTCGCCGAGCATAAGACGTGTGAAAGTGTGGCACTGTGGTCCGCAAGCAAGGGCGACTCCAGAACAAAAAGTTGCCCTTCTGGCGGTCTCGTCGCCCGGTCGATGGCAAGGCTGGAAGCTCGACGGCGGGGCGGGCGCGAGGGATGTTTGTCGCGGCCACAGCCATGAACAACCCAACCGCCGCTGGAAAACTGAAACTGCGCCTCACCCCGGCGGCGGAACGCGCGGTGCGCGGCGGGCATCCCTGGGTGTATGCCGATCGCGTGAAGGAGTTCAACCGACCCGGCACCGCCGGTGAGCTCGCCATCGCTTACGACCGGCAGGATCGGTTCATGGCGATCGGCCTGTATGATCCCGATTCACCCATCGCCCTGCGCGTGCTGCACGCAGGCAAGCCGGTGCAACTGGATGACAACTGGTGGCGGGAACATCTCGACACCCCGCTGTGCCTGCGAACTGCGCTCTTCGATGAACGCACCACCGGTTACCGCTGCATAAACGGCGAGAGCGACCGCTGGCCCGGCCTCGTGCTCGATCGCTATGCCGATTGCCACGTGCTCAAGCTATACACCGCCGCGTGGTTTCCGCACCTGGAACGCATCGCCGGTCTGATCATGGAACAATGCCGGCCCGCCAGCCTGGTGCTCCGCTTGAGCCGCAATATCCGCGTCGCGGCGGAAACGCTCGGACTCGCGGACGGGCAAATCTTGCGCGGTGAAATCGTGACCGGCCCGATCCAGTTCCGCGAGCACGGCAAGGTGTTCGAGGCCGAGGTCATTCGCGGCCAGAAAACCGGTTTCTTTCTCGATCAACGGGAGAATCGCCGACGCGTCGGTGAACTGGCGGCCGGGCGTGACGTGCTGAACGTTTTCAGTCATGCCGGTGGATTTTCCGTGTACGCGGCAGCCGGCGGCGCACGGTCGGCTACCGATCTCGACCTCAGCGCGCACGCTCTCACCGCGGCGGAACGTAATTTCCACCTCAACACGACGATCTCCGCCGTCCAAGCGTGCCATCATCGCACCATCCAGGCGGATGCCTTCGAGTGGCTGGCGGCCGGTTTCCCGGAAGCTTACGACCTGGTGATCATTGATCCGCCATCGCTCGCCAAGCGCCAGAGCGAAAAAGTGCCGGCACTCGAAGCGTACGAGCGACTGGCGGCAAGCGGGCTCAAGCTCCTGCGCCCCGGCGGCATTCTCGTGACGGCCTCGTGCTCGGCGCATGTGCGGGCGGATGAATTTTTTGCCGTTGTTCGCGAGGCGGTTTGCCGCAGCCGGTTGCCCGTGACGGAAATGGAAACCGCCCGGCACGCGCCGGATCA
>CAYXDZ010000253.1:0-5502 GCA_964463815.1 uncultured Verrucomicrobiota bacterium
GCGGTCGATGGCCTGCGCCTCGACGGCGGGATTCCACCACGGATCGTAGAGCACCACGTAGCTGGCGGTCGTCAGGTTCAAGCCGGTGCCGGCGGCGCGCAGGCTCAACAGGAACACGCTGCCCCGGGTGTCCTGCTGGAACTGGTTGACGATCTCCTGACGGTTCTTCGTTTCGCCTGTGAGCATGAACGTGGGAATCGACCGCGTGCCGCAGTCCTTCTCGAGCAGGTGCAGCATCTGAACGAACTGGCTGAAGACCAGAACCTTCTGCCCTTCCGCGAGCATGGGTTCGAGCAGTTCGAACAAGGTGTCGGTCTTGCCGGACGGCGCGTCGCTGCCCACGAGCGTGGGATGGCAGCAAATCTGGCGGAGCCGGGTGAGCGCGGCGAGGACGTGCAGCTTGCTGCGGCCGAGCCCTTTTTCGCGCACCGTCTGCATGACCTGCTCGCGGCTGCGGCGCAGTTCGGCGAGGTAAAGCTTGCGTTGCACTTCGCCCATCTCGCAGTCGCTGCGCTGCTCGATGCGCTCGGGCAGATCCTTGGCGACCTGCCGCTTGAGCCGGCGCAACATGAGCGGCCGCAGCTTGGCGGACAGTTTTCGCCGGGCGATGCGCTGGGCGCTGATGGCCTCTTCGCCTTCGCCCTTGGGATCGTACGTTTGCAGGAAGTGCTCTTGCGTGCCGAGGTAACCGGGCTGGATGAAGTCGGTAATGCTCCACAGATCGAGCAACCGGTTTTCCAACGGCGTGCCGGTGAGCGCCAGCCGGTGCCGGGCTTCGAGCTGCTTGACCGACTGCGTGACCTGCGCGGTCGGGTTCTTGATGAACTGCGCCTCGTCGAGCACGAGCGCGCTGAACTCGAATTTCTGAAGCGCCTCAAGATCCCGGCGGAGCAGGGCGTAGTTGGTGACGATGATGTCGTGCTCGGGAATCTGCTTGCGTAAGTTATGCCGGGCCGAGCCGCTCTCCAGCACCAGCACCTTGAGGTGCGGGGTGAAGCGGTTGGCCTCCCGCCGCCAGTTGTGCAGCACGGAGGCCGGACAGATGACGAGCGCCGGCCGATGCTGCTTGCGGCGCGGCGACAGCAACCAGTCGAGCCACGAGAGCGTCTGCAATGTTTTGCCGAGACCCATGTCGTCCGCGAGGATGCCGCCCAGCTCGATCTCGGAAAGGTGGCAGAGAAAGTCGAAGCCGTCCTTCTGGTACGGCCGCAACTGCGCGTCGATCGTCGCCGGCAGCTCGAATGAGGGCACGCCTTTGAAGTCTTTCAGCCGGTCGCGCAGCTTGCGTGCCTGTGCAGTATCGCCAAAGACGGCCAGCGCCTCCTCGTCCAGATGCGCGGCCTGCCCCATTGAAACTTTTTGCGCGATGGGCACGAGTCCGTCGATGCCCATGTCGGCCATCATCTCGTGCGCCTTCTGCACCGCGCCGGAGTCAAGCTGCACCCAGCCGCTATCCGGTAGTTTGACAAACTTGCCCGAGGAGGAGGCTAGCCGCTTGAGATCGGCCTCGGTCAGGCGCATGCCTTCGACTTCCCATTCGGCGGAGACGGAGAACCAGTCGATGCCGCTGCCCTTCACAATCAACTGCGGCTTGAGCGCGCGCGGCGACATGAAGAGGCGGTTGAAGCCGGGATTGCCGAGGTAGTCGGCTCCCTCCGGCCGGTATTCCCAGATGCCGGCGAGGGTGTTGAGAAAGTTTTCATTGGCGTCGCCGATCCAGAGCCCGGGCTCCGGCGTGAACCAGTCGAGCCGTTGCAGCCATTGCGTCGCGGGATGCAGCCGGTCGTCGTCGAGAATCTCCGGCCGGCCGTTCTGCTTGGCGGGCGGCGTTTCGCGCTGCCACTCGTGGCCGTTCCAGAACCAGACGCTCTTGTCGCGTTCGCTCTTGGCGAGGAGGCGCAGGCGGACGGTGTCGTCGGCGAGTTCAAACACGAACTGCGGTTTGGCCGGATGCGAAACGAACAGCTTGTTCCAATCGACATTCTCACCCGCCGACGAATGCCGCAGATGCGCGAGGAAGCGGTGGCTCAGGCGCTTCACCGAAACCTTGGGCTTGGCCAGCCACTGGTTGAAAAAACGGAGTGGCGGCGTCTTGCGCAGGAGGTAGAAATGATTGTCGTCCAGCACGAGCATGGGCCGGCCGCCGAAGAATTTCACCTGTTCGAGACCGTGCAGCTTGCCGTTGGGCAGCTTGAGTTGCTGCGTGAAGCCCAGTTCGGTTTCGGCCGCCTCGACAACCGGCACGAGTTCCGCGAGGGTGCCGTCGAACACGATCGGATGCGGGTTACCCGGCAGTTCGAGACGGTTCTCGTGACCCCAGCGGACGAGCCATTGCAGGAGTTCGAGCCCCTGCAAAACGAGCGAATCACCGCTCACATCCTGCTGGCTGAAGGCCTCGGCAAACCATTCACAGAACGCCCAGTCGGCGACGCTGAACAATTCCTGCTCCTGGCTGGCGCGTGCCACCAGATCGAGGATTTCCTTCGGCGTGCGAACTTTTTCCCCGGAACGCGGACGGAAGAGCACGAAATCAACCTGCATGGCGTGAAGACTGTCCAGGTCGGTGTTCTTCACCGGCTGGCAGACCACGCGCAACGTGGCTCGGGGGCCATCCAGATGGGTGGGGGCGGGCGGCAGCAGCCAGCGTTCGAGTTCGCCCACCAGCTCGCCCTCCTGCTCCGCCTCCTCGATTTCCGCGAGGCGCTCCGGTCGCGCATGCTGGATGAGTTCATTCGGCAGCGAACGGTTGGCGCGCAGGAAAAGAATCGCCAGCTCCTCGAGCCGCGGCTGGCCGACCACGGCCACCATCTTCGGCCACCACTCGTAGGCGCCAAAGTCCTTTCGCGAGAGCGCGAGCTTTTCGAAGTAGTCGTCGAGCAGCAGATACGCGCGCTGCGAATCCGCGCAGCTCGCGAACATTTCGAGGATCTTGGAGCGCTCCTCGATGGCGAACTTGGAGTCAGCCAGTTCGCGGCGCAAACCGGCCTGCGCGCCATAAGTGTTGGTGAGCACTTGATGGTGCGCGTCGTACTTCGTGTTGGTGGCGCGACTGGCGCGCGCGGTTTTCTTTACGGCTCTCGGCATGATGCTAAATGACTATAAAAAAGCGGATGATTATCTCGGCACACAAGCCCGCATCCGGTCAACAGGTTTTCAGGGAAATAAACAGTGCTCTGCGTGCGAAATTAAAAATTGTTCAGGAAACCATGGAAAAATGGAGCATTGAAAACGAGTGGTCGCCGGGGTTGACCGGGACTCCGCGCCGCGCCCGGTGCGGGCCGGGCGGTGTGGCTGGATTAGGCGGTGTCCTTGTCGGAAGCGGTCGTCGTGTGTCCGACCGGCAAGGTTGCCCCGGTCCGGCAGCCGCCCTCGTTGATGGCGGCCTTCGCCTCGGCCAGGTGTCCTCTGCCGATGCTCGCGCCGTTGAACGCACGTCGTTCCAGTTCCGTGCTGGCCGGGAACGGCCGCGGCCGCTGCGAGAAGTTGTATTTGAAGTTCTTCCAGTTGTCGCCGCGCTGGTAGTTCGTGCCCAGCGCGCCGCTGGGATCGTAGCCGCAATGCACCATGCAGTTCTCGCAGCGCGGATCACGCGCCACGCCGTCCACCACGCCATACTTGTCCCAGCGGACTTGTTCCAGCATCTCCCGATAGGTCGGGTAATGCCCGTCGGTCATCAGGTAACACGGTGCTTTCCAGCCTTTGACATTGTAGGTCGGGATCGCCCAGGCGGTGCAGGTGAGCTCGCGTTTGCCGGCGAGGAATTCCTGATACACCGGCGTGCCGAAGATGGTGAACGCCTGCCCCCAGCGCTCGATGTCCTTGAACTTCTCGCGCGTCATCTCCCGGGTGAGGAAAAACTCCTTTGGATCTCTGCCCAGCCGCCGCGCCATGTCCTTCTTCGCCGCGTCGTAATCGTAACCCGGCGAGATCGTGTGTCCATCAACGTTGAGCGAACTGAGATACTTGAACATGTCCTCGAGTTCCCGCACGTCGCTCTCGCGATAGACGGTCGTGTTGGTCGCGGTCTGGTAGCCCAGAATCTTCGCCATGCGGATCGCGGCGATGCACTCCTTGAACACACCCTCGCGCTCGACGATCAGGTCGTGCGTGTATTCAAGGCCGTCCACGTGGACGTTCCAATACAGCCACTGACTCGGAACGATTGTGGCCTTCTGGCGGGCTTTCGCGTCCGCCGTGCGGATTTGCCCGGCCTCCTGGTCGGTGACCAGCTTTTCGGCCACCAGCTTTTGCAAGCAGGTTTCCATGGCGGGCGAGTAATGCGCCGCCATGTACTCCCGCATTTTCTTCCGCATGAACAGGCCGTTCGTGCAGATGTAAATGATCCGGCCCTGGGCGCGCAGTCCGGCCACGAGTTCCTCGATCTTCGGATAGATCAACGGCTCGCCGCCGCAAATGCTGACCATCGGCGCGTCGCAGTCACGCGCCGCCTGGAGGCAATCATCGAGCGGCACCATGTCCTTGAGCGACGTGGAGTACTCGCGAATCCGGCCGCAGCCGGTGCAGGTGAGGTTGCAGGTGTGCAGCGGCTCCAACTGGAGCACCATCGCAAACTTGGGGGTGCGACGGATTTTGTGGGAAATAATATGACGGGCGATCTTCGCCGTCAGCGCTAGGGGGAAACGCATGGCAGTCAGTCAAGGGGTGCCACGAGCCGGGCAATTTCCATGGTCGGGCCGCAGAACGGATCGTCAACCGCCGGCCGGGGATCGTTCAGGATCAGGCCCGGAATCAGAAAACTCGCGGGCGACACGCTCCGGCTGGAGTTGATGCCGCTGCAACCCGTCAACACCACGACGGCCGCACCGGCGACCAGCGTGGGAATCAGGCGATTGATATTGCTCATGGCCCGGCACTATAGGAGCGGCGGAGTTGATGGCAAATCCCAAATTCCGTCCCGGGCGGGGCGGAAAACCCTGATCCCACCATGCTCGCCAACCGGCTTCTGAATAACCCGAACCTTTTTCCCCACCTCGTCATTCTTCAACGTTCACTCCTCGCTCTGGACGTGCTCAAACGGACGACTTCAGCCGGTTGACTGGCCGGTCCTTTCTCGCCGCGCAACCCGCGCTTCCCGGTTCGCCGGTTCCCCGCTAGCCTCGCCGCATGCCGCCATCCCCGTTCATCCATCATCATCGCGTGACGTATGCGGAATGCACTGTAGGCAACCACGTCTATTACGCGCGCTACCTCGACTTGCTCGAAGCCGCGCGCGGTGAATTCTTCCGCGCGCTCGGCACGCCGTTGCTGACCCTGCAGGCAGCAGGGATCATCTTTCCCGTGCGCGAGGTCCGTCTGCGCCATGAGGCACCTGCGCGTTACGACGACGTCCTTGCCATCGAATTGTGGATCACGGAACTCGACCGCTTGTGGTTGAAATTCGGCTTCGCCATTCGCGACGCCGCCGGCGCGCTGCTCGTCACCGGTGGCACCGACCACATCTGCGCCACGACCGACGAGAAACCAAAACGGATGCCGAAGGAA
>CAYXDZ010000254.1:0-5447 GCA_964463815.1 uncultured Verrucomicrobiota bacterium
GGCGTGCCGTTTCGCCTGACGGACAATCTCTCGTTGTCCTTCGGTTACCAGTTCACGGCGCGGGATTCCAACTTTGCCGGTCGGGATTACACAGACAACCGGGGCACGGCGACCCTGCGTTATCAGTTCTGAGCCAGCACGCCACTCAGGATAGTGGCGAGCGTCGCCGGCAGTCGCGGACGTTCCAAGACGGCCGGCCAGGCCAGACGAGGAATCGAGAGCACTCGGTTCCCGGGCAGCAATTCGCCCAGCAGCGAAGCGTTTGTGCGGGTGACAAGACTGCCGGCGGTGCTCAGCATCAGCGCAACCGTCGAGCGTCTCGCCTCCGCCGGTGGCAAGGCGGCGAGCACGAGCCGGACTTGATTCACCGCTCCCAGCCGGTTGGGACAGACGATGATGGGCCGGGCCTTCAGGTCCACGATCAAATCGCGGGCGTCAAAGCCTTCGCCGAGCGGGCTGAGCAGGCCGCCCGCGCCTTCGATCAGGAGCGTTTCACATTGAGTGGCGGCGGAGCGAAGGAATTGCAGTGCCTCGGCCTGCCGGACCTTTCGCTTCTCCCGTCGCGCGGCCAGCAGCGGTGTCAGGGGCGCGCGAAAGTGCCACGGATTAATCGCGTCCAAGGAAACCTCATCTGCTTGAGCCGTTCGCAGCAGTTGTGCGTCTTCGCGTCCGCCGGAACAGAAGGGCTTTACCGCCAGGGCGCGGACCCCGCGTTCACGCAGATGGCGGACGAGCAGCGTGGTCAAGACTGTCTTGCCCACGCCCGTGTCGGTTCCCGTGATGAAGTAGATCGAGGCCATTGGCAGTTTGGATCGCGGCCGGTTCCGGTGTTCAGGACTTGTGCGGCGACTTCGGGGCTGGTGCGAGCCACCAGAGCAGGAAGATGCCAACGACGAGGATTCCCAGGCTGACGAAATGGGCCGGCGTGAACCAGCCGCCGAGATGATATTGTGCGGGTGCGTAATCCCCGCGGAAAAGTTCCACAAACGAGCGAACCAGCGCATAGCTGATGAGGTAAACCCCGAAGACATGGCCGTCGAATTTCTTCCGTCGGTAGAGCCAGGCCAGCGCCGCGTAAAGGCCGAAGTTCAAGACCGATTCATAAACCTGCGTGGGATGAACGCCTTGCGGATGGGTCGCGTGGCCGGCTGGAAAGTGAATCGCCCAGGGCAGTTGGCAAACCCGACCATAGCAACAGCCAAACATGAGGCAGCCGATGCGTCCCAGCGCATGGCCCAACGCGATGCTCGGCGCGAGTGCGTCCGCCACCTTCCAGATCGGTTGACGTTTGATTCGCAGATAGAGGAACCCCGCGACGACTGCGCCAATCAGTCCACCGTAGAAAACGAGACCACCGCTGCGCAGGTTGAAGATGTGCCAGAATGGTTGGCCTGCAAACTGGCTGTCCCAGTAGCTAACAACGTAGAGGGCGCGGGCACCCACAATCACGCCGCCCACCAGCCAAGGTGCCAGATCGGTGATGATGGCCGGTTGGAGCTTGTCCAGAACACACCGTCGGGCGGCCGTCCAGACGCCCGCCAGGACGCCCAAGGCGAGAAAAACGCCATACCAGTGGATGGCAAAACCGCCAATTTCGAAGGCTACAGGATGCACGGGGCGGCCAAAGTAGGGGTTGGGAATTCAAAGATCAAACGACAAAAGCAATCACATCGCCTCACAGCGATCTAAGATTGTACTATTCTAGCGATACACTAAGAAGCCTGACCGCCACAAAACATGATTGCATCTTCCATATAATACAATAAATCAGTTCACACCATGCCGCTTACCCCAGTCGAAGCTCGCCAACTTCGGATTAATTCTGAATCGAACATCCCGCCCTACGCGCAACTGGTAGGTCAGCTAACTTGTATTATTGAATTAGGACAATTCAAGCCGGGCGACTTGCTGCCACCCATCCGCAAGCTGGCCGCGCGGTTGCACCTCAATCCCAACACCGTGGCCCGGGCTTATGCGGAACTGGCCAAGGCGGGCTGGTTGGACAAACGCCTTGGCTGCGGGTGTTTCGTTGCGTCAGTTCAGCCTCGTAGTAGTCAGGAGGACCGGCTTCAACTGCTGGCGGATCGGATTGAGGAGCTGGTCAACGATGCGCACGCCATGGGGATCACCACTGAATCCCTGCTGCGTGCAATTCGCCGTGCCGGAGAGAATGTGACCAGCGCGGAGGTGCCCGCAGCACCCATGCCTCGGCGAGCGTCCGCCAAAACTGCGTCCGTGAATCCGCCGGTTCCGGCCGCCAAGCCCGATTCAGCTCCCGCCGCCGCAGCGAGCCTCTGGCCTGCCGCCGGGTTCGTGGATTGACCAAGTTTCCATTGCCGGAGTGCCTCACAATCCCGACGGATGATCGAGGAAAGTCCACGGCACTTTGAACCGCTGGGAGAGATGAGCCGCAAGCGCCTTCACACCGAACGTCTCGGTGGCGTAGTGGCCACCGTAGAACACGTTGATTCCGAGTTCCTCCGCGAGCGGAAACGTCCAGTGCGGGCCTTCACCGGTGATGAACGTGTCCACCCCGGCGTCAGCGGCGATCTTCAGTTCCGCGCCCGCACCACCCGTCACCACACCAATGCGGCGACAACGAGCCGGGCCGCCGGCCAGCAACTTCACGGGACCGGCGACCGCCCTTTCGAGGCGCCGGCCAAGTTGTTCCCGCGTGAGCACCAGCGCGCCGCGCAGACCCAGCAACTGGCCTTTGGTCTCGAAGAAGGGCTGGAGCCGGGTCAGTCCGAGCGCCCGGCACAGCAGCGCGTTGTTGCCCAGCTTCGGGTGTGCGTCGAGGGGCAGGTGCGCGCTGTAAACCGCCAGGTCGTTTTCCAGCAGCAGACGGATCAGTTCATATTTGCGGCCGGTCCAGGGAACGGTCGGCGACCAGAACAAGCCGTGATGCACGATCAACAAGTTGGCGTCGGCCGCGATGGCCATTCGCACCGTGGCGAGGCTTGCATCCACGGCGGCGGCGAGGCGTCGAACCCGTCCGCGATTCTCGACCTGCAGGCCGTTCATGGCCCCGGGATAATCGGTGAAGGCATCTAGGCGGAGCAATTGATCGGCGTGTCTGACGAGTTGCGCAAGAGAAACAGCGGCCATGCGGTGAGCAGACCAAATCCCGACCGGCGGGCAAAGCGCAATTCACGCATCGGCGGTTGCCGGCCTCGTCACGCTGGCCAGCCGGCATGACTTCGTTCATCCTCCGGGGGTGTCCACGCCCGCCGGTCATCGCCGCATCGAGATTCGCATCCGCGAACTGAAGCAGCTTTTCAACTCGATGGACCCAGCGCCCTTCTTGGAAAAGGATTTGGATGCGAACGCCGAGCAGTTCATCGTCGAGTCCGCCGAGGAACGCCCGCTCAATGAACCGCTGGAGCTGGTGGTTCACCTGTCCGCCGCGCCCGAGGAAGCCGATCCCCACCACGTGGTGCTCACGGCCATCCACCACTACTTTCGGGAACGCGCCGAACACGCGCGCCTGGCCTTCCGGCGGTTGATGCGGCAAGGCCAGGCGAGCCTGCTGATCGGCATCGTGTTCCTTGCGGGCTGCTTCACCGCGGCCGAGTTGCTTGACCAGTTTCAGCCGACGAACCGCTGGCTCCTGCTCCTGCGCGAAGGGCTCGTCATCGCCGGCTGGGTGGCCATGTGGAGGCCCATGGAGATTTATCTCTACGACTGGTGGCCGTTGCGCCGGAAACTGAAACTCATGCGCAAACTCAGCCGCATGCCGGTGAAGGTGGTGCTGCCGAAATCGGTGGCCACCGTTCCCACCAGCGGGCCGGTTGTGCCGCCGGTCTGAACCGCAGCCTGATCTTCAACCCGAAGAACCTTCACCTGGTAATTTCTGGCGGCCCGTTGCCCGCCTCAAACTCCGGCAACCGCCATTCCCAACGAATCGCCAGCAGGCGCATGAGCAGGATCACCGCAACACCTGCCGCCACCGACCAGAGCGGTTGCTGGAGGAAGTGCTGCATCAACACATAGACCGTCGCGCCGCTGATCGCCGCCGTGGCGTAGAGGTTGATGTCCTTGCGGAAGACCAGCGGCACCTCGTTGAGCAGCACGTCGCGCAGGATGCCGCCCGCCACGCCGGTCATGGTGCCGAGCGCGACGGCGATCAATCCGCCCGCCTCGAACTTCAGGCTCTTGCTCGCGCCCACGATGGTGAACATCGCCAGCGCGATCGCGTCCGCCGGCTCGAACCATTTGCGCGGGATCGTCAACCAGCGCGCGGTGGAAAAGGTGATCAACGCCGCGATCAAGGCGGTGACGACGAAGGCCGGTGCCTTCACCCAGAAGACCGGCGTCGCCCCGAGACAAAGATCACGAATGGTGCCGCCGCCGAAGGCCGTGACCAGCGCGAGCACGGTGACGCCGAACAAGTCCACCCGCTTGCCCCGCGCCGCCAGCACACCGGCCACGGCGCTGACGGCGACGCCAAAGTGTTCGAGATAAGGCGTGAGGTTCATCGACTACACGCCCAGTTCCCGCTTCACGTCGCTGAACTGCTTCACCGCGAACTCCAGGTCCTCCCGCGTATGCGCGGCGCTGATCTGCGTGCGGATGCGCGCCTTCCCCTGCGGCACCACCGGATAGCTGAACGCGATCACATACACGCCCTTCACGAGCATGCGTTCGGCGAACTGCGCGGCCACCTTCGCGTCGCCAAACATGATCGGCACGATGGGATGTTCGCCCCGCAGCAGGTTGAAGCCGGCCTTGGTCATCGCCTCACGAAAGAAGCGTGTGTTCGCCTCCAGGCGGTCGCGCAGTTCGGTCGAGGTGGACAGCAGTTCGAGCACCTTCAACGAAGCGGCGGCAATGCTCGGGCAGAGCGTGTTGCTGAACAGGTACGGCCGCGAGCGCTGCCGGAGAAACTCGATGATCTCCCGCCGCCCGCTGGTGTACCCTCCGCTCGCCCCGCCCAGCGCCTTGCCGAGCGTGCCGGTCAAAATGTCCACCCGTCCCATCACGTCGCAATGTTCGTGCGTGCCGCGTCCGTGCCGCCCCATGAACCCGACCGCGTGCGAGTCATCGACCATCACGAGTGCGTCATGCTTGGCCGCGAGATCACAGATGGCCTTCAAGTTCGCGAGGTAGCCGTCCATGCTGAACACGCCGTCCGTCGCGATAAGCCGGAAGCGCGCACCGGCGGCGTCCTTCAACTTCGTTTCGAGATCGGCCAGGTCGTTGTTCTTGTAGCGGTGCCGCTGCGCCTTGCAGAGCCGGATGCCGTCGATGATCGAGGCGTGGTTCAACTCGTCCGAGATCACGGCATCCTCGGCGCCGAGCAACGTCTCGAACAGGCCGCCGTTTGCGTCGAAGCACGAGCTGTAGAGAATGGTGTCCTCGGTGCCGAGAAATTCGCTGAGCTTCGCTTCGAGTTGTTTGTGGATCGATTGCGTGCCGCAGATGAACCGGACGCTGGCCAGGCCGTA
>CAYXDZ010000255.1:0-5427 GCA_964463815.1 uncultured Verrucomicrobiota bacterium
TCTCCAACTCGCTGCGTAACACCATCATCGCGCGCCCGGAGTAGGCGACTTCACCAGATTCACCACGGGCGATGGCACGTTCCAGTTCGGCGATCATCTGCTGAAGACGTTTTTCCTCGCCGCCGTTCTCGCCATCACTTCATTTCAGATAGCCTCTGAGCTCAGGAAACCATCGGATCAACTGCATGGAGACCTGCCCGATGAATATCAGGAGGATGTTGAGGGCCAGGAACACACGAACAAGAATCCTGGCGGCACGTTCACCAAACACAGAGACTCCACCAACACCCAGGACAAACACCAACAACAATCCAAGCACGGGACCAAGAAGGAGCGGTGCAAACGAATCCATCCACCCCAGAAAAGCTTCCCCAAATCCAAACAGCATAATGGTGGACGCGATTGGACAAAAAACCATGAGCAGCGTCAGCAGCGCTCCCCTGCTCAGCTTTGTGTTTGCTTCGCTCATAATCGTTCGACCGAGGTTGGAGTCGGACACTCAACCACTCGTTCAAACGCCACATGGTTTACTCTGGCCTCCCTACAGCCCCTTCACCTCCCAGCCCTTGCGATACTTGCGCCGGACGTATTGGTTGGCGGCCTTCTCGTTGGTGAAGCGCAGCCGCTTCGCGTTCCATTCGAGCGTGGTCTGCGGGAAGCGCGTGGCCACGCAGCCGAGCAACACGGCCTCGGTGAGCGGACCGGCGTAGTCGAAGTTCGCCTGCGTCTTGTCCTTGCCGAGGATCGCGTCCACGAACTGGTGCCAGTGGTGGGCGCGCTCCATCTGCGGCTGCGGCACCCCGGCGAACTTGCTCTCGGGAAACAGCTTCGGCCGGTCAATGTGCGGGATGGACATCACGCCCTCCGTGCCGATGAGAATGCTGCCCTGGTCCGGCAGCCAGCCGCGTTCGGGGTTGAAGCGCGCGGGCTTGATCAGGTCCTGAACCGCCTGCGGCGGGCGCTGGTCGCCGTCGTACCAGGTGACGTTCACGGTTTTGCCTTCGCTGAACTGGGTGCCGGGGAACACGTAATGAATGATCGCATCCGTGGCCCACGAATGCTCGTTCGGCGCCGCGCCTTCGCTGCGGACGGACAACGGCGCGGTCAACGCGAGCGCCTTGAACACCGGATCGTAGATGTGGCAGCCCATGTCGCCGAACGTGCCGGTGCCGAAGTCGAGCCGCTTGCGCCAGTTGCCGGGATGATACCAGCCCTGCCCGATGAACGGCCGGTCCGCGCACACGCCCAGCCAGTGATCCCAATTGAAACCGGCGGGCACGGGATCGACCCGGTTGGGCATCGGATCGTTGTCGCCCCACTTCTTGCTGCTCCAGGTGTGGACTTCCTTGATCTTGCCGATGACGCCGTCCTGCACCAGGCGCACGGCGGTCCGGTATTCCGCCGAGGAGTGGATCTGGATGCCCATCTGCGTGACGAGCTTCTTGCGTCGGGCCATCTCGGTCAGCTTGCGTGTCTCGTAAATGTCGTGCGTGAGCGGCTTCTGGCCATAGACATGAATCCCGCGCTGCATGGCCGTCATCGCCATCGGCGCGTGCATGTGGTCCGGGGTTGAGACGTTGACCGAGCTCAGGTCTTTTTCCTTGTCGAACAGCTCGCGCCAGTCGGCATAAACGCGCAGCTTCGGAAACTTCTGTTTCAAGTCGTTGGCCTTGGCCGGCTCGACATCGGCCACGGCAATGAGGTCCAGCAGGTTGTGGCTGGACAGCTCCGTGAGGTCGGCGCGGGCCATGCCGCCGGCCCCCATGCTGGCGTGCAACACGCGGCTGGACGGCGGCGCGGAGATGAGGCGCGGCACGAAGAACGGCGCGGTGGCGGCCCCGGCGGCGAGGGCTTTGAGGAAGGAACGGCGGCGAAGCAATGCAAGGTTGGACATGGCCGCAGCTTAAGCAGACGGCCGGGCGCGATGCAAAGCCGAAGTGTGATTCGCTCGGACGGCGACTTGCCCTTCCCGCCAACCTGCGTTAAGGCAGCGGCCACATGGCGCATGCTTTTCCCGATACCACGCTCGTCGTCCTCGGCCACGGCTCGACCAAGAACGACGGCTCGGCGGGGTCCGTCTTTCAACACGCGGCGGAACTGCGGCGACGGGGCCTATTCGCGGCGGTGCGCGAGGCGTTTTGGAAACAGGAACCCAAGGTGGCCGCCGTGCTGGCCTCCATCCCGTCGCCGCGCGTGATTATCGTGCCGCTGTTCATCAGCGAAGGCTACTTCACGGAGGAGGCGATCCCCGAGGCGCTCGGCTTCAAGCAACCGGGCGAAATGACCTGGTCGCGCACGCTGCGACGCGCTGATCAAACGCTGGTTTACACGCGACCGGCCGGCGTTCACCCGCACCTGACGGACGTGCTGCGGCAACGCGCGGAAGAGGTGGTCGCCCGGCATCCGTTTCCCCGTCAGCCCAAACCGCCGGAGACCTCGCTGTTCATCGCCGGTCACGGCACGGAGCGTAGCGCGCAATCTCGACGGGCCATCGAGCATCAGGTGGAAATCCTTCGGCAAGCGGGCGGTTTCGCCGAAGTGCAGCCGTGCTTCATGGAGGAATCGCCGCGCATCGCCGACGTGCCCAAACTCGCCATCGCCCGCCATGTCGTCATGGTGCCCTTCTTCATGGCTGACGGCCTGCACGTCGTGGAAGACATCCCGGTGCTGCTGGGTGAACCGGAAGCCGTCGTGCAGAAACGCCTCGCCGCCGGCCAGCCCACGTGGCGCAACCCGACGGAGCGCAACGGCAAGCTCATCTGGTATGCGTCCGCCGTCGGCACGGCGCCCGGCGTCGCGGAAGTGATCCTCGAACTGGCCCGGGAAGCGGTTGCAGCCGCGTAAGCCGGGGCGCAGGCAACTCAGCCGCCGACCGGGTCACAGCAAGGCGCCTCGTGCAGAAACAGGGAGAGCCATTCGCGGGCGTCCTGACGCTCCTCACGATTGCCGCCGCGCAGCTCGACCTGACCGTCGAAGCGCTTCACCAGTTGCGCCGCACCGAACCGGGCGAGCAACCGCTCGACCCGCGAAGGATGAAGTAGGATTGATTTCACGCCCGCGAGCCTGCCAGCTGGGGTCGGTCATCCGCGGGGGCACCCCTGATTTTTATTTGAGTCCCTCCAGCCGCTCTTAATCCTAATCCTGCTCCTAATCGTCCTCGTCCTCGTCCTCGCTCTCAAATCCTCAGATCAAGATTAGGAGTAAGATTAAGAGAAGGACGAGCACTGGGAGCTGAAAGCTTCCCTCAACCTCGCGGCAATCCGCTGACATGCGCGCGCAGTTCGGCCAGCTCGCGTTCGAAGCCGCCGCTCAAGATCGGGAAGCGGCACCACGTCTTGGGGTCCAGGTTCTCATCATCGACATGGAACGAAGGCGCGTAGCGTTCGCGCTTCCACTGGTTGCGGCACCAGAGCCGGAAGAAACGCTCGACCCAGGCGGCGAGCTGGGGTGGCTCGTATTTCGGAAACTGGAGGCGCATGAGCTGAAACACTTCGAGCGGCATCTGCTTGTCGCGGATGGCCGCACGTTCAATGGCGTCGAGCAGCGGATACGGCATGAGGTCCGCCTCGTCCGTCTGCCCGGATGCCTGCGGCCGCAGCTCGGCGGTGGGCTGCTGGGCGTTGACCGCCTTGAGCGCCGGCATCGGCTGACCGCCGGTCGGGCCGGAAAGCTCCAACCAAAGCAACCACTGCCGGAGGAAGGCCTTGTCGATGCCGGCGATGGGACTGACGCTGCCGGAGGTGTCGCCATCCATCGTCGCGTACCCCACCGCCGCCTCGGAACGGTTGCTCGTGGCCAGCAGCAAGGCGTTGCGGATGTTGGCGACCATCCAGATGCCCGGTGAGCGCACGCGCGCCTGGATGTTTTGCAGCGCGAGATCGTCGGTCGCCCAGCTCAGTTTGCGACCGAGCCCCTGCTCCACCATCGCCACGTAATCGCTGACGAGTTTGCCGACCTCGAATTCGCAATGCTCGGCCCCCACCGCTTCGGCGACCGCCCGGGCGGCGGCACGTGTGACCGGGCCGCTGTTGGCGGAGGCCTGGTACGCCGTCAGCAGCAACGCGCGCACGAGTTCGCGGGGCTGTTTCACCTGGGCCAGCTTCGCAATGTGCCCGAGCTTGTGCTTGAACCCTTCCAACCCCAGTTCCGCCACCCCGAATTCCACCATCAACGCGATCAGGCAGGTGATCGCGGAGGAATCCGCCCCGCCACTGAGCGACACCACGAAGCCCTGCGCGTGGCTCTTGCGCAGGTAATCGAACAACGCGAGCGGAATGGCCCGCGCGAATTCCTCCTCCTTGATGCGCGCCGCGCGTTCCCAGTCGGCGACCTCGTGCTGCTCCACCTGCAAACCGGCCTCGGGAAAATCGAACGGCGTCACGACGCAATACTGACCCGGCCCCGCCAGGTTGGGCTCGTAGCTGGCCGTCCGCGATTGCGTCATGCGCGTCGTCTCGACATCCACCGTGGCGCTGGTCACGAGATAATCGCGATACGAAAAGCGCGATCCGGTCGCCACCAACCGGCCACCGGAGGCGATCATCGCTTCGCCGTCGTAAATCGCGCGACCCGCCTCGTTGCCCAGCAGGTTCGCGTACACGTAACTCACCCCGAACGCCCGCGAACCCTCGAGCACGAAGCGTTTGCGGATCTCAATCTTGCCAAAGGCAAAATGGCTGGCGCTGGGATTGAAGATGAGATCAACGCCCTGCCGGGCCAACCGGGTGCCCGGCCGGTTGGCGACCCACGCATCCTCGCATATCTCGAAGCCAATTTTCACGCCGCCGCAGTCGAAATAGAGATCCCCGATGGGATAACGGGCGTCACCGATGGTCACCTCCTTCACCACGCCTTCGGGCCACGGCTTGAACCAGCGCGGTTCATAGTGAATGCCGTCGCCGGCCAGATGTTGTTTGCCGACGAAGCCCAGCAGCTTCCCGTTGGCCGCCAGACAGGCCACGTTGAACAGGCCGTTCTGGAACAGGAGCGGCAGGCCGAAGGAGACAATCATCCCGCGCGTCTCGGGCAGGAGCTCGTGCAGGAGCCGCAACGCCATGCGCTGGGTGCCGGGTGCGAGAAACGCGTCCTCGCAGCCGTAGCCGGTCACGCACAGCTCCGGCAGGCAGAGCATGGTCACGCCCTGTGCGCGGGCGGCATGGATCGCCCCGAGGATGCGGGTGCGGTTGCCGTTCCAGTCGAGCGGCGTCTGGTTGAGGACGGCGGCCCCGAGTTTGAGAAGTTTCATGCGCGAATCCTTCCGGCCCCAGGCACGGAAAGCGTGCGCCAGCACACCAGAACGCGCCCCGCTCGGAAAGCCATTTCCCGGAATTCACCGCGCCAATAGTTCTTCGCCAGTTCGCTCAGGCGATCGTCCCCGGAAAAAAATCTTAACGCATGACGATTGCGTTTCGTCTCAGGTAGGGTAAA
>CAYXDZ010000256.1:0-5394 GCA_964463815.1 uncultured Verrucomicrobiota bacterium
GCCATTTCCACCTTGTCCACCAAGTCCGCCTCGCTGTCATCCGCCACGCCGAGCAGGTGCGAGGCGATGTCGAGCGCACGGGCGCGGCGCAGCACCTGGGTCGCGGTCTGTCCATAAGCGCGCTTGATCTGCCGTTCGAGCCGCCGCCGCTCGATCAGGCCGCCGCGCTGCTCGCGGAGCAGGTCGCCACCGGCAAGCTCGCGTTGAACGACTGGGATCACGGCGTCGAGCAGTGGATCACGCGTCTCAACTGCCTCGCGAAGTGGTGCCCGGAGTTCGAGCTGCCGCCGATTGGCGCGGAGGAACGGCGATCGTTGATCGAGCAATTTTGCCACGGTGCGTTCACCTACAAGGACATCAAGGACCGGCCGGTGAAACAGGCGGTGAAGGACTGGTTAAACCCGCTGCAACGCCAGATGCTCGACGACCACGCGCCCGAGCGGTTGAAATTGAGCAACGGCAAAACGCCCAAGGTGGTTTATTCCGAGACGGAGCCGCCGCACGCGTCACTGCGCATCCAGGAACTCTACGACGTGATGGAGACGCCGAAGATCGCGCTGGGCCGCGTGCCGGTGTTGCTGCACATCCTCGCGCCGAACATGCGCCCGGTGCAGATCACGCAGGATCTGGCCGGCTTCTGGCGCGAGCATTACCCGCGCGTGAAGTCGGAATTGCAGCGGAAGTATCCGAAGCACCAGTGGCGGTGAGACCGTGGAGACACGTCGCTAACCGTCCGTTCAAAATGTAGCAGCGGACGCAAGTCGGCTCTGATTTTCAAGGAAGTATGAGCGAATTCACGTTCGCTGCTACGGAAGGAAATGTTTTGAACGGCCTGCCAAGTCGGCACCCCTTCCGCAGTCGCCATAAAGATCAAATCGGCGGCGTTTCCGGCTTGCCGGCCGCGAACCTCAAACCAGTGCGAATCATCCGGGCGAGCCAGGCGAGGGCTTCCCGTTCGGCCGCCGCATTGGGTGCGTTGCTGGCGATCCGCACGCGCGCCGCACCCGCCACGACCTCGACCACCCGGCCTTCCGCGCCCTTGATGACCGTGACGGACTCGACGGCGGCGGCGGGAGCGGTCGCCTCGCCGGCAAACAGCCGGCCCAGGCCCGGCAGGCGACGGATGAAGCTCCGTCCCGGATAAAGCCATCGCGAACGCACGGCCTCACGATCCACGACCACCTGCCGCCGACCGGTCAACAGCGAGACCCAGAGCCAGGGCACCAAAACAACGGCGATCAATCCGGGCAGCGTGAGTGCCAGGCGCAAGCCCGTGGTCATGGGTGCGCCGTTGAAGGTCTGGCCGGACATCCAGGCCGCGCCGGAAATGATGGCGGCAAGGATCCCGAGGAAGGTGCCGATGAGGAGGAAGCAGCCGAAGACCGGCGGTCCGCCGCGCCGGTTGCGGGTAAGCACAAGCCGACGGGCGGCGGCGTCGATGGTCACCTCCCAGTCCGGCGGCGCGGGTTGCGGTGGGAAGGAGGTTTCGTCCCCAGGCACCGCCGGGGCGCGGGCCGGTGGCACGGGGGCCGATTCGTCATTGGTGTTGACCAGCGGGCAGCCGATGAAGCTGGCAACTTGCCCCGCCAGTTCGCGGACGCTTTGGTGTGCGGAGTCTGCGCCTTCCCGCAGCAGCACGGCGCGGCGGGGTTTGCGCACGCGCAGACGGGCGCGGCAAAGCTCGGTGACCGCCGTTCGAGCCGGCCCCTCGGCGCGGGCGAAAGAGCCTTCCGTGACTTTCAGCTCCAAGGCCACTGAATCGATGTCGTCCCAGTCGAAGGCAAACGACGGGTTGCCGGGGTCGAGGATTGGCGAGCGGACGAGGTAACGGCCGCGTCGCGCACGGCGGTCGAGCTCCAACTCCTCCCGGCCGACTGCCAGGGTGACGGCCCCCGCCCAGAACAAAACCTGACCGATCAGCAGTCCCAGCCCGATCCAGAGCAGGTTGAAGAAGTGGCGCTCCGACCATTCGCGGACTCCGGCGAACCCGAGTACCACGGTAAGGACGAGACCGGAAGCCGTGAAAGCGGCCATCCAGAGTTTGCCGCCGGGCACTCCACCGAGCACCATGCGATTTTCATCCTGCGTGATGATCTTCATGCCGCAACCGGTTTCCGGCCGGTGGACAATTCCTCCGGGCAAAGCAGATCCGGTGGCCGGATTATGAACGCCGCCCCGCGCACCACGCAACCGCAGGTTGAGGAAAATCCAGTCGCGCGAGGCCGAGGCGGCCCCCCCGCGAACATTTGCTTCTCAAGTTTGCCCGGTTCGCCTACATCCACGGCCGGCATGAACGAAGAAGTCATCGTGGGCAACGTGGTGTTCCGGCGCTCGCCGATTCACGGCATGGGCGGGTTCGCGCGCAAGACCTTCCGCAAGGGCGCGCGCATCATCGAGTACGTGGGGGAAAAGATGGACAAACGGGAGGCCCATCGCCGGTGCGTGGCGGGCAACGTGTACGTCTTCGAGATCAACGACCAGTGGGACATCGACGGCAGCGTGGACTGGAATCCCGCCCGCTGGATCAACCAGAGCTGCGACGCCAACGCCGAGACGGACGTAATCAAGGACCGCGTGTGGATCATCGCCAAACGGACGATCCGCGCGGGGGAGGAGATCACCTACAATTACAACTTCGACCTCGACGAGTACGAGGATTACCCGTGCAACTGCGGGGCGGCGCAGTGCCCCGGCTACATGGTGGCGGAAGAACACTGGGAGGAGGTGCGGAAGCGGCATCCGCAAAAGCAAACCAAGCCGCAAACCACCGCCGGCTGAAGCGGTCGTCAGTGCGGCTTCATGCCGGGCAGCTTCTGGCGGTACTCGGTGGGGGACTGGCCGGCGAGCTTGCGGAAGACGCGGTTGAAGTGCGTGAGCGACTGGAACCCGACCTCGTAGGCGATTTCGCTGATGCGCAGGTTGGGGTTGAGCAGGAGGTTTTTGGCCTTCTCGATGCGGATGCGCGAGAGATAATCGGTGAAATTGAGGCCGGTCGCCTTCTTGAACATCTTGCAGAAGTAGAACGTGGAGGTGTTCACCGACTTCGCGACGTCACCGAGAGAGATGTCCTCGCCCTGGTTGGCTTTGATGAACTCCTTGGCGCGCGTGATCATCGGCGGCTCGGCGTTCTGCTCCTGCACCACAATCTGGTTGGCCACCATCGACAGGTGTTTCGCGAAGATGCTCAGCAGGCGCACCATGGCGTCATATTGTTTGGGCTTGAGCACCCGGGTGTGGAAGTAGGCTTCCTCGAGCTTGTTCAAGTCCACCTTCAGGCCCCAGTCCAGGAGCTGTCGGGTGACGCGATCGAACTGCTTCTTGGTCGGGGCCTTGGTCATCACCTGGCCGGTCTGGAGAAAGCCAAAGAGCTTGTCGCCGGTCCGCACCGGCACGGCGCTGTCGCACAACCCGGCGAAGCAGTTGATGGTGGCGGGCTCCTGCTGGGCTTCGTCATTGAGCTTTTGCTGCACTTCCAGGCAGGCGGCGCAGGCCCGGCTGGTCTCCGCCATCAGCATGCAGAAGGGGTTCTGGTGCTTGCTGCGGTGGTGGGCGAGTTGCCACGTTTCGGTGGGGCGGAAGGACACCGGCATCCCGGTGGCGCCCGAGTACGCCTCCTCGTAGTCCTGAAAAATCCGCGACAGGGTTAATTTGTCCGCGAGTTGCTTGGCCGCTGAATCAGGCATGGCTGGTTTGTAAAGCAAGGGAGCCGTCAAATCAAGCGTACTTCGACCCGGCCGGCGGCAAGATAGGTTTATGGTTCGCCAAGGCGGGTGAGGAGCCCCGGCCGCGAACAGCGTTAGCTGGATCCGGCAGAAACACCGATTCTCCTGCCGGCCATGAAAACGAAGCGCAGCCACATAACGGACCCGACCGGCGGCGGTCGCCCGGGGAGCGGCGTGTTTTCTGGCCTGCGTGGCGCACCCGGCTTAGCCTGCGGCGAACCCTCCAAGAGAAAGGTCCGAACATGAAAGTTAAACCTGCCAAAAAGAAAAACCGCGTGATGGTGGAACTCGGCCGCACCGACCCCGCCCTGCTCGCGGAAGGCGGCGACGACCGCAACTTCACGCTCAAGCACATTCTCGTGCCGGTGGACTTCTCGCAGTGCTCCCTGAAGGCGCTTCGCTACGCGGTGGCGTTTGCCCGGCAGTTCAAGGCTTCCCTCACGCTCCTCTACGTGGTGCAGCCCTACTACCTGCCCGGCGATTTCGCCAGCGGCCTTGACTACGCCGCGCTGGAGAAGGAGATCGAGGAAAACTCCGCGCGAGAGCTGGAAAGCATCGCCGTCAAGAACATCGGCAAAAAGGCACCGTGGAAGGTGCTGCTCCGCATGGGCCGGCCGGTCGATCAGATCCGCCTGGTTGCGGACGAGTTGAACGTGGACCTGATCATCCTGTCCACGCACGGCCACACCGGATTAAAACACGTGGTGCTCGGCAGCACTGCGGAAAACGTGGTGCGCCACGCGCCGTGCCCGGTGCTGACGGTGCGCGTGAATGAACATGAGTTCCTCCGTGCCTGAAGTTCCCGCCAGCGTGGTCGGCGCGGTCGTGGTGAAAACCCGGCCGCGCCGGGCAACCCGGGTACGGGCGGTCGCCACGCCGGCCGGCACCTCCCTCGGTTGCACGCGCACTTTCCTCGGCAACCGTTTCGTTTACCTGGTCATTTCGCCCCGCGCGCGCGGGCTCTCGGTGGGCGTCAACCTCAACCCCGACAAAGTCTGTAATTTTGACTGCGGCGATTGGGGGGTGGATCGCAGCGGGCCAGGCCCGGCTCGGTCGGTGGACTTGGGGGCCATGGGCGGCGAAGTGGAAAGACTGCTTCACCTCGTCGCCGACGGCGGGTTACAGGAACTGCCCGCCTTCGCCAATCTGCCGCCGAGTCTGCTGCGGCTGAAGCATGTCACCCTCAGCGGCGACGGCGAGCCCACCCAGTGTCCGCAGTTCCGCGAAGCGGTGGAGACGGTCACGCACCTGCGGGCGAGTGCGCGGGTGCCGTTTTTCCGATTGGTGCTCATCACGAACGCCTCCGGACTGGACCTGCCCGCCGTGCAGGAAGGCTTGCGGATGTTCACGCCGCAGGACGAGGTGTGGGCCAAGCTGGATGTCGGCACCCCCGAGGCGCTCGCGCTCATCAACCGCACCGAGGTGCCCTTGCAGAAGCTGCTCGACAACATCCTGCTCACGGCCCGGACGCGGCCGGTGATCATTCAAAGCCTCTTCACCGCCTTGGACGGCAGACGGTTGCCCGAGCCGGAACTGCTGGCTTATGCCGAACGCTTGCGTGAATTGAAGGAGGCGGGTGCCAACATCCCGCTCGTCCAGATTTACTCGGCGAATCGTCCGTCCCCCAAGGGTCACTGCCGGCACCTGGATCTCCGCGAATTGTCCGCCATCG
>CAYXDZ010000257.1:0-3268 GCA_964463815.1 uncultured Verrucomicrobiota bacterium
CGGGGTCAAAATCGCCTGATGCGTGCGTTCGCATGGAAGCGCAGCGCCGACTTCATGCGAGCTGGAAATTGAGCTTTGCTCGACCGCCCCGTCATTTATCTTTTCCCCATGCTCAATTCGCTGCTCCAAAAACTCCGTGAAGGCACGGCGCTGACCGCTCCCGAGATTACCCTCGCGGTCGAGTCCCTCACCGACGAAAAGGTGCCGGCGGCATTGAAGGCCGACTTCCTGGTGGAACTCGCGCGCAAGGGCGAAACCACGGAGGAGATCGCGGCGTTCGCCGCCGAGTTGCGCCAGCGCGCCCTGCCGGTTCCGCTCAATGCGGAGACGCGCGCCCGGGACATTCTCGATGTCTGTGGCACGGGCGGTGATCACCTGGGCACGTTCAACATCTCGACGACCGTCGCGCTGGTGGTCGCGTCGGCTGGTGTGACCGTCGCCAAGCATGGCAACCGCGCGATCACTTCGCAGGCCGGCAGCGCGGACGTGCTGGAGACTCTCGGCATCCGCATTGATCTCACGCCCGCCGAGGCGGCGCAGTCGTTGCAGGAGCATCACTTTGCATTTCTATTCGCACCGCATTATCACCCGGCGTTCAAGCACATCGCCCCGGCGCGCAAGCTGTGCGCCGAGCGCGGCCAGCGGACAATCTTCAACTTCCTCGGGCCGCTGCTCAATCCCGCCCGTCCGACCTGCCAGCTCATCGGCGTGCCCCGCACGGAGCTCTGCGAACCGATGGCGCGCGTGCTGCAAGGGCTGGGCATCCGCCGCGGCATGGTGGTCAGCGGCCAGGTGGGTGACCAGCAACTCGATGAACTCTCGACTCTGGGACCGACGCGGATCGCCGAGTTTTATCAGGACAAGGGTTTTGCAATGAGCGAACTCAATCCGGCGGATCTGCCGATGCGTCCAGCGCGGCTGGCCGACCTGGTGGGCGGCGACCGCGTCGCCAACGCGGCGATCATTCGCGCGTTGCTGGCGGGCGAGGATCGCGGTCCGCGCCGCGATGCCGTGCTGTTGAATGCCGGAGCGGCGTTCTTTGTGGCCGGTCGCACGAAGTCCATCGCCGAAGGCTGGGTGCTGGCGGCGGGTCAGATTGATTCCGGGAGCGCCGCGCAGAAACTCAAAACCCTCGCCGGTTGAGGCGAGGGCTTTTGTAAAGCGAACGAGGAGGTTGCTTCGGGCTACTTGCGCCGGCGCATCCGGTAGGCGAGAAACGCCAGAACGCCGCCGAGCAACGCCCAAGTGGAGGGTTCTGGAACTTGAGTAAGAGTGAGCCCATCGAGGACAACATTATCGATGCTCAGCCTGCCGGCACCACTGGTGGTACCATATCCAACCAATTGAATCTGAGCGGAACTCAATCCACTTAGAGTTGCGATTTCAAATGACTCGGAATGATAAGTCGAGTCAGTCAAAAACGCCCCTGACCCAACGGTTGCGCCATTGATCGAAACTGCCCACTGAGTCGGCCCAGATCCAGTGCTTCGGTAATCAAAGCTAAAATTGCTGAGATCAAAGGCGACTCCGGCATTGGCGGTGAGCGTGAATTCCCAATACTTGCTTCCGGCATCGCCCGTCCAGCCGGTCGCTGAAATTGCCTGCCCGGGATTTCCCGCTGGATAGGTGATTGAGCGGCCCGCATTGATGTCAAACGAACTGGCAGAGACATCTCCGTCAACAAAGGAAGCCGGAGCTGGGTTGCCAGTGGTACCGTTTTCGAAATCGTAAGTGACCAGTTGCGCGTTGCCGGCCAGTGCCCCTGAGAGGATGACCGCCGCGAGGACGAGGGACTTTTTCATGAGTCAGTGAGTGGTTGAAGTTGGTTGAGACAATGTGGCTAGAGTGACCGTCGGTGCTTCCGAATGGCAAGGTCGCTTTGCCGCGCTTTGCGTGACATTCTTCAAATGTCTCATCGTCAAGCGACTGGGAGTGATAATTTTGTGTGTTGTTCAGGCCGAACCGGGTGCATAGTATGCCGCAGTGAACGTTGCGTCCGTCTGGCACGGACGCGCCAATTGAAACCGAATCATCAAGGAACTTTATGGAAAACACGGAATTTAACGAAGGAAACGCAGGGGGAAGCCCGCGTGACAAGATCGTCGCCGACCTGCGGCTGCTGGCTCAGGACGCCGAGGAATTGCTCAAGGCAACCGCCGACGATCTGAGCGACAAGGCCAAGGAAGCCCGCGCCAAGCTCAAGGTGGCGCTCGAAAAAGCCCGCGCCTCCGCCCACCAGTGGGAGGACAAGGCCGCCGCCAGCGCCAAGGCCGCCGACAAGGTCATCCGCGAGCACCCGTACCAGTCCGTGGGCATCGCCTTCGGCATTGGCGTGCTGCTCGGCGCGCTCATCAACCGGCGCTGATCCATGAGCGAAGCCGAAGAACCAGCCCCCCCCGCCGGCGGCCCGATGGACGCCGCCCGCGAGGCCGCGCAGTCATTCTGGGCGTTGCTGGAAAAGCGGCTTGAACTGGCCGCCACCGAATTCCAGGAACAACGCCACCGGTTGCTCACGCAGCTCTTGTGGGTGGCGGTGACGGTGGTGCTGGCGCTGCTGGCGCTGATCACGGCGACCATTCTGATCATCGCGCTGACCTGGGAAACGGCCGGGCGCAACTGGGTCATCACCCTGTTGACCCTCGTTTATGCCGGCGGTGCCGCCTGGTGCCTGGCGACGCTCAAGCGGTTGGTCACGCAAAGCCCGCCGCCCTTCGCCGCCACCATCGAGGAATTCAGAAAGGACCGCGCATGGTTTCAGCGAAAGAACTAGCCCGCCTGCAGGCCCGCAAGGAACTGCTGGTGGCCCAGTGTGATTTGCAACGCGGCATCTTGAACCTGGAATGCACCCGGTTGCGCGAGAGTCTCGACTGGGTGGGGCGCGGTGCCGGCTGGATGCAGCGGGTTCGCCCGTGGCTCCCGCTGGCGGCTCCGGTCGCCGGTTTCCTGATCGCCCGCCGCTGGAAAACCCTCCTGGGTTACGCCGGGAAAACCGTCGGCTGGCGCATGCTCTGGCGCGTGTTTCGGCGCTAAGCCGTAACGCGCGAAACGCGGCCAGCCATGCCATCTGAACGACAAAAAAAGCCCGGGCGAACTGCCCGGGCTTTGTGTTGAAATGGTCGCTCTTCAGGTCCTCGGAGCCGCCGGCGGCTCCGAGGTGGTTGCAGCCGGGTTCGTCGAAGTCGAGCTGGAGAGGTCGGGCAATTGCGGGGCCGTCTGCGGGATGGGCGTCTGTGGCGAGGTCGCCTTCTGCAGTTCAATCTGCTCGGCG
>CAYXDZ010000257.1:3368-5386 GCA_964463815.1 uncultured Verrucomicrobiota bacterium
CGCAACATGCCGGCGGCGATTTCGCCGGTGTAGGCACCGTAGTTGTGCTCGCTCATGTTCTGCGCGCCGAGCCGGATGTTCGACTCGATGATGGCTTTGGAAACTTCGCCGAGCGCGGTGAAGGGCGGGCAGACGACGATGTCCACTTCCTTCACGCCGTTGAGTTCGCGCTTGAGGCCGTTCACGAGGTCAATCGCGTCATGAACGGTTTTGTTCATCTTCCAGTTGCCGGCAATGATCAGTCTGCGTTCTTTGTCCATTTGAGGTCGGTCGAAATTGAATGCCACTACTACTTGTCGCTCAAGGCCGCCACGCCGGGCAGCACCGCGCCTTCGAGAAATTCCAGGCTCGCGCCACCGCCGGTGCTCATGAAGGTCACCTGATCGCCGAGACCGGCGTTGTTGATCGCCTTCACGCTGTCGCCGCCGCCGATGATCGACTTGGCCCCACTGCTCTTGGTCGCGGCGGCCACGGCTTTCGCGACGGCAAACGTGCCCTCGGCAAAGCGCTTGTCCTCGAAGATGCCCATCGGCCCGTTCCAGAGAACGGTCTTGGCACCAGCGATGACATCGCAATACGTCTTCGCCGTGGCAGGACCAATATCCACGCCTTCCAGGTCGTCCGGGATGCTCGGCTCGGTGTTCACCCTGGGATCATGCAACTCGATGATCGGCTTGCCCTTCTTGTTGAGCTTGTCCGTTTTGACCGGCCGGGCCACCACGTTGTCGGTGGGGATTAGGAACTGCACGTTCTTCGCCTTCGCCTTGGCGACGGCGGCGTTCGCGATGTCCGTCTTGTCCGGTTCCACGAGCGACTTGCCCACCTTGAGGCCGGCCGCGAGCTTGAAAGTGTAGGCCATCGCGCCGCCGATCAGGATCGTGTCCGCCTTTTCCAGCAAGCGATCAATGACCTTGATCTTGTCGGAAACTTTTGCGCCGCCAAGGATGACCACGAACGGCCGGGCGGGATTCTCCAGTTCGTCCCCCAAGAACTTCAACTCCAGCTCCATGAGCAGTCCGGCGGCGCATTGGCCGCCGCGCTTCGCGATGATCCGGGCCACACCTTCCGTCGAGGCATGCGCGCGATGTGCCGCGCCAAACGCGTCGTTCACGTAAATGTCCGCGACCTTGGCGAGCTTACCGGCGAAGACACTGTCGTTGGCTTCTTCCTCCGCGTAAAACCGGGTGTTCTCCAGCAGCAAGATGTCACCATCCTGGAGTGCGCCCACGGTCTGCTCGACCTTCTCACCGATGCAATCATCCACAAACGCCACCGGACGGCCGATGAGATCCGCCAGCTTCGCGGCGACTGGTCGCAAGGACATCGTGGGTTCGCGCTTGCCATCGGGCCGCCCGAGATGCGCGGCGAGAACGACGCGCGCACCACCCTGGATCAGCAGCTCCAGAGTCGGCAGGGTGGCGCGGATGCGGGTGTCGTCATTGATCACCATCTGGCCGTCTTTTTCGGCCATCGGCACGTTGTAATCGACGCGCACAAACACCCGTTTGCCGCGCACATTCAGGTCGTTAACAGTCAGTTTTGGCATGGTCCAAAGCCCAAAGGGACGGCGAGAATAGCGAGTACGGCCGATGAGTCAAACGGCGAATTGGCCGCGTAAAATTGCGGGGAAAACGACCTCCACCCTGGACTACTGGCCGGATTGCTGCCGGCCGTTCGCCTCGTGGAACCACGCCACGGCGGCGTGCCGGGTGTGAACCTGGAGCTTCTCGTAGATGCGCCGGACGAAGGTGCGCACCGTTTCCAGGCTCACGCCCATCACTGCGGCGGCTTCCTTGTAGGTCAACCCCTGCGCCAGGTGCCCGAGCAGAACCGTCTCGCGGCTGCTCAACCGCGAGCCGACGCCGCCCGCCGTGGTTTCGGGAACTGCCGCGGAAGGCGCGGGCTTTTGGAAGACGCGAATCACCTTGCGGGCAATCGCGCTGCTCATCGGCGAGCCGCCGGTGTGTGCGTCTTTCGCGGCGGCGATGATTTCCTCCGGCGTCGCGCGCTTGAGCAGG
>CAYXDZ010000258.1:0-5362 GCA_964463815.1 uncultured Verrucomicrobiota bacterium
GAAGATCTCGGCATCGACGCCACTGCAACCTGCACGCCTGGCACCAACGCCGCGGCGGAGTCCGTGCTCAAGGCTGCCTGAAGACGATCATGCTCGCCACCAACCAGTTCAATTCCGGCCCCCGCGAACTCGCGGGCGGTGACTGCCAGCTTGGTGGCGAGTCACCGGTGAACTCGAAGATCAATTTCGACCTCCTCGCCCTCGGCAGTCGCGCGGCGCAAATCACCTGGAATGAAATCTCCCCCCGCCACCGCGCAACCCGGTTGACGAAGCTGCGTCATCAGTTGGTGGCGCAGGCGTCCGGGCTGGCGAGGGAGGTTGCCGCAGTTCGCCATTGCTCCTCGGCGGAAGCCCTCGCCACGGAACTGCATCCGCTGGCCGACGCCTTGCAGTTCCTCGAGGGCAATCTGGCGAAGCTGCTGCGCCCGCGCCGTCTGGGCCGCCACGGCCGGCCGGTCTGGCTGGCCGGCGTGCAAACTGAGATTCAACGCGTGCCGCACGGCCTGGTGCTCGTCATTGGTCCCGGAAATTATCCCCTGCTGCTGACGGCCATTCCGGCGCTCCAGGCCATCGCCGCCGGCAACGCGGTCTGGATCAAGCCGGCTCCCGGTTGCGCCCCGTTACTCGGTCAGTTTCGTGAACTGGTCGTTCGTGCCGGCCTCCCGTCTGATCTGCTCACGATTCTTCCCGATGACGTGGCGGCGGCCCGGTCCGCCATTGCCGCGGGTCCGGACAAGCTGGTCTTCACCGGCTCGGCGGAAACCGGACGACAGATTCTCGCCCAGCTTGCCCCGCGGCTCACGCCTGCCACGATGGAGCTTTCCGGCTGCGATGCGGCCTTCATCCGCGAGGACGCCGATCTTGACCTGGCCGCGCGCGCGCTGGCCTTCGGCATCACCTTGAATCGCGGGGCCACCTGCATCGCACCCCGCCGCGTGTTTGTTCCGGGACGGCACCTGATCGCACTTGGACAAAAGCTCACCGCGGAGCTGGCCCGGCGGGCAGGCCTCGAACTGTCCACCGTCGGTGCCCGGTGGCTGCCCAACTTGCAGTCGGCGCTTGCGGACGGAGCGATCCTGATCCACGGCAAGATTCGGCCCGGCGCATTCACCGGTCCGCTGGTGCTCACCCACGCACGGGCGGAAATGCGCCTGCTGCGGGAAGACACGTTTGCGCCGGTGATGAGCCTGGTGCCGGTGATGAGCGATGAAGAGGCCCTGACCGCAAACGCGCGCTGTCCGTATGCGCTCGGGGCCAGCGTATTTTCAAAATCCGCGACCTCGGCGCGAGTCCTCGCCGCTCGCATTCGAGCCGGCTCCGTGATCATCAATGATCTCATTGCGCCCACGGCCGATCCCCGGGTGCCGTTCGGCGGCGTGGGTCAGAGCGGCTTTGGCGTGACCCGCGGGGCGGAGGGCCTGCTGGAAATGACCTTCCCCAAAGTCATCGCCCTGAACGGCGGTTCCCGGCGGTGGCACTATCAACAATTGGGGGAGTCCGACGCGCCGTTGATGACCGCCTTGCTGGAACTCACCCACGCCCCTTCGCTCGGACAAAAGTTTCGCGCGCTGCGCCAGGTCATCCGGTTCGCGCGCGGCCGGAAGTCCGGCACTGACCAGACACCTGAGATTTAACGAGACCAAACTCTCCCAACCACATGAACCATACTTCCGAAAAAATTGGCGTCATCGGCGCCGGACTCGGCGGCCTCGCCGCCGCCTGCACGCTCGCCGCCCGCGGCCACCAGGTCATCCTTTTCGAGCGCAACGAATGGCTCGGTGGCAAGGCCGCGCAACTCGCGGGGGCTGGCTTCCGCTTCGACATGGGGCCGACAATTGTGACCATTCCATCCGTGTTGCGCCGCATCTTCACCGAAGCGGGGCGGCGCATGGAGGATTACCTCGAAATGGTGCGGCTGGACCCGCAGTGGCGCTGCTTCTTTCAGGACGGCTCGGTGCTGAACTTGAAGCAGCAGCCGGCCGAGATGACTGGCGAACTGGAGCGCTTCGCGCCCGGCACGAACTCCGGGCAGCGCTATCTCGACTTCCTCAAATGGAGCGAACGCCTCAACGACATCTCCCAGCGCTTCTTCTTCTACAAGCCGATCGGTGGCTTGCGCGACATGTTCGATTTCAAGACCGCGTTCGACCCTTCTGTGCTCGGCGATGTGCTGGCTATGCGCATGGGCCGCAGCGTCGCTGGCTCCGTGCGCTCGTTCACGCCGGACGCGCGCGTGGCGCAAATGATGGATCACTTCACGCAATACGTCGGCTCCTCGCCGTACGGTTCGCCGGCCATCCTCTGCGGCATCGCGCACATGCAGACCGATGAAGGCATCTGGTATCCGATGGGCGGCACGCGCGCCGTGCCGGTCGCCCTGGAGAAGCTCGCGCGTGAACTCGGGGTCGAGATTCGTAAGAACACCCACATCACGAAGATACTCACCCAGGGCAAACGGGTGACCGGTGTGCGCACGAATCACGGCGAGGAGATTCCACTTCGGTCAGTCGTGTCGAACTGCGATTCCGTCCGCACGCATCGCGAACTCATCAACGGCGCGGTCGGGGCAAAGTTCGAAAAGCGTCGCCGTTATGAAGCGGCCTGCTCCGGTGTGGTGCTCTACCTCGGACTGAACAAACGCTACGACCATCTCGCGCACCATGACTTCGTCTTCAGTCGCGATCCGCACGAGGAATTTGACTACATCTACAAGAAGGGCGAACCCGCGCCTGACCCGACCTGTTACCTCGCGGCGACCACTTGCAGCGAACCGGGCACCGCGCCGGCCGGCGGGGAAGCGCTCTACGTGCTCGTCCACACCCCATATCTGCGGCCGCATCACGACTGGAAGAAGATGCTCCCGGCGTATCGCAAGATCATCATCGAGAAGCTCAAGACCACCGGCCAGATGCCGGACCTCGAAGAGCGCATTGTGTTCGAGCGCACGCTGACGCCGCAGGACATTAACGACCGTTACCATGTGCTGGACGGCGCGATCTATGGTCTGGCAAGCCATGGAAAATTCCTCGGCGCCTTCAAGCCCGGCAACCGCTCGCCCGATCTCAAGGGCCTCTACCTCGCCGGCGGCGCGGCGCATCCCGGACCCGGCATGCCGATGGTGCTGATGAGCGGCTGGATCGCGGCG
Organism: uncultured Verrucomicrobiota bacterium; assembly: GCA_964463815.1. Lineage (GTDB taxonomy): Bacteria > Verrucomicrobiota > Verrucomicrobiia > Limisphaerales > RI-55 > RI-55. Next base: position 3,146 of record CAYXDZ010000258.1, read on the forward strand.
GACACGCTGGACAAGGATGCGAACGGAACGGACAACGTCATCCCATTGCCAGATCGGAAACTGGAGCCTCACAAACTCGCCGCCGGTTAATTTTGGCAAGGTGAACCCGAAAGGCCCCAAATTTTGACATCTGAGATCCACGGAAGCGTTGCTCTCCCATCAACATGAACACCGCTGCATCCGCGCTTGCAATCAAACCGAAGTTGACCAGCACGCCCGCCCGGCCGGCGCGCCTGGAGGCCGACCGCCTGCCCACCAACTGGTTGTGGCTGACGCGCCTGTTCGCGGCTTACTCCGAGCGACTGGTTCGCCGGAGCTTTCACTCCGTGCGCCTGCTGGGAGCGGTGGACCTGGGCGCGCTGGCAAACCGGCCCCTGGTCATCTACGCGAATCATCCCTCCTGGTGGGATCCGCTGACCGGCCTGGTCGCGTGGCGGCGCTTGTTTGCTGATCGAATTCCGTACGCTCCGATTGATTCCGTGGCGGTCGAGAAATACGCCTTCTTCAAAAAGCTGGGCTTCTTTGGTGTGGAGCGAAACTCCGCGCGGGGTGCCCGCAACTTCCTGCGCGTCGCGCGGGAACTCCTGCTTCGTGGCGACACATTGCTGTTCATGACCCCGCAAGGCCGGTTCGCCGATGTCCGCGAACCGCGACTCGATTTTGAAGCGGGCCTCGGACATTTGTTCCGCCAGTCGCCCGGAACCGTTTTCCTTCCTCTCGCCGTCGAGTACACTTTCTGGGAGGAGCAGCATCCCGAAGTGCTCATTCGTTTTGGCGAACCGTTGCTGGCGGATGAGACCAACGCGGCCTTGCCCGCGGCCGACCTAAACCGGCAGTTGGAGGATCGGCTCGATGCCGCCCGCCGCCGGCTGGCCGTCGCGTCCGTCAGCCGAGAAGTGGAGGCGTTTCAAACTCTGCTCGGCGGTCGCGCCGGAACCAATCCCGTCTATGATGCCTGGCGCTGGTTGAAAGCGACGCTGCGGGGTCAGCGTTTCCACGCAGCCCACGGAGATAAATAGCCATGAACTTCGATCCCCTGCTCATCGTTGCGATCATCAGCCTCAGCCTGGCCGGCGTGCCGCTGGTGATCTTCCTGCGCAACCTCGGTGTCTATCGTCCGCCGCAAGCGCCGGTCAATGGCACACCGCTCCCCTCGGTGTCGGTGCTGATTCCCGCCCGCAATGAGGCGCACGCCATTCGCGCGGCCGTCGAGTCGGTGCTGGCCAGCCGGGGCGTCGCGCTGGAGGTGGTGGTGTTGGATGATCACTCCACCGACGCCACGCCGCAGATCCTGCGAGAGCTGGCAGCACAAGATGCGCGTGTCCGGCCGGAGAGCTCCCTCCCCCTTCCCTCCGGCTGGTGCGGGAAGCAACACGCCTGTCACCAACTTGCCGGACTCGCGCGTTTTTCCTACCTCGTCTTCATGGACGCCGACGTGCGGCTCGCGCCCGACGCGCTGGCGAAGATGCTGCACTTCATGGAAAGTGAGCGGAGTCGTCCGCGCTTCCATTTGTGGAACTGGCTCACGGGCAAACCGGCCTGGAGCCCGACCGCCCGCTACGCGCTGGCCAGCGGCGTGCCCCGGCAGATCACCGGCACCTGGCTCGAAAAATCCCTCATCCCGTTGATTCACTTCGTGCTGATGGGCTTCCTGCCCATGCGCTGGATGCGCACGCGGGTGAGCCCGGCCTACGGTGCTGGCTGCGGTCAGCTCTTCATCGCGCGGGCGGACGATTACCGCGCCGTGCAGGGTCACCGGCAGATTCGTGATTCGCTACATGACGGCGTGAAGCTGCCGCGCGCCTTCCGCAAGGCCGGGTTCATGACCGGCCTGTTCGACGCCACTGACCTGGCCACGTGCCGGATGTATCACGGCGCGGGCGAAACGTGGCGCGGGCTCGGCAAGAACGCGATTGAAGGCCTGGCCGCGCCGAACATGATCGGCGGCATGACCCTGCTCCTGGTCTTCAGTCAGGTCGTGCCGTGGGCGTTATTGCCGTTTGCCACTGGAGCCGCCTTCTGGATCGCGCTCGCGGCGGCGCTGGTTTCAATCACCCCACGCTGGCTCGCCGCGGCGCGGTTCAAGCAATCACCGCTTGGCGCGCTGCTGCACCCGCTGGGAATAATGCTCCTCCTTGCAATCCAATGGCAGGCGTTCGTCCGCTGGTGGCTGAAGATTCCGAGCGCGTGGAAAGGGCGCAGCTACGGCGGCGTGTC